>JAISRF010000204.1 GCA_031273775.1 Oscillospiraceae bacterium | reverse complement strand
TAAGCGCGGACGTCCAGCCACGCCAAAGGTCGAAAAGGGTTTATAGTACAAAACCACGCAAAACTCAGAATGATAAATAAGGCTACTCAGGAATTTCCTGCTCATTTGGAGTTTTGGATTCTAAAACTGTTCCATTCCCATTTTTAAGAACATAATCCATAAATGCCTGTACTCTGTCTTTGCCAAACGATTCTCGTCTGTCGAGGGTCAAACAGCTTTGTGTTGATCCCTCTATTTATGATTATACAATAAAAATTCCATTTGGCCCAGAAAAAACTACAAGCCGAAAAATATTAATCGCTGTGAGAAGGTTGAGTTTTTCGAATTTTGTGTTATAATGAAAAACAAATCGCGATGCGATTTCGCGCAAGGCCGCGGTTTGCCGCAGGCAAACGCCTTTTCATTTCAACAGGGACAGCCAATTTGCGCTTTGCGCAAATAACCGATGCTTCGCACCGGTACAAAATCGGAGATTTTGTGGCCTATTTATGTTATAATAAGTTCCATAATGATTCAATTAAGGGAGTAATTATGCGTTTAGCAGTGATAGACGGACAAGGCGGCGGTATTGGCAAAGCGGTTGTTGAAAAGCTGCGGGAAGTTCTTGGCGATAAGGCTTACATATTAGCACTTGGAACCAACGCGTTAGCTGCTTCTGTTATGCTGAAAGCGGGGGCAAACGAGGGCGCGTCCGGTGAAAATGCCGTTCTTGTGAATGCTCCGAAGGTGGATATCATCATCGGCAGCGTGGCGATTATTGCCGCCAATTCCATGCTGGGGGAACTGACCCCTTTAATGGCCAAAGCAGTTGCGGAAAGCAACGCCAAAAAAATATTGATTCCTTTGAACCGGTGCGGTATAGTGGTAGCGGGTACTGGCAGCATTCCGCTCCCGCATTATATTGACGACGTTATCAAAATAATTAATAATGAATTGGGAGGAAACTAATCATGTGCGAAGCAAATGTTTATTGGCTCAACGATGACGGCAGCGAGGAATTGCTGCTGGAAGATGTGGACAAGGTGAAACCCACCGAAAACGGGATCGTGCTGGAAAGTATTTTTTCCGAGCGCAAGGTAGTGAAAGCCTCTATCAAGGAAATGGCACTGGTAAGTCATAAGATTTTGTTGGAGAGACTGGCCGACTGATATTCATGATATTTTACAAAAAATCGTAAGATTTTTAATTGACACCGCGTGTGACAGTATGGTATCCTATTGAAAATGAAATCAGCAGAAGCTGGTTTTGGGGGATTAAGTCTCCTTTCTCAGCAAGAACCCGCTTTTGTTAAAAACAATGCTATTGAAGGCATTGCTCCTTTTGAAAAGGGAGCAATGCCTTTATTTTTTGTGAGGTGAAGCAGAACAGAAAAAAGCGTCCCATTTCTAAAATCCCATGTAAATTTTAATAATAAGGAAGGTTTCATCATGAAAAAAATATCTCAAAAAGCAATTCAATTTCTGCTGATTATCAGCATGTTGGCATTCGCCCTACCCTTTTCCGCATTCACATCCTTTGCGGCAGCGGGTCAAACGATTATCCTTTATACATCAAATCTGCGCGGCAATATCGGCGTTCTTCCGCAAATCGCCCAGTTGAAATCCGATTTAGCGGCAGACGGTTCAGAAGTCATTCTGGTGGATACCGGTAACTTCCTGCAAGGCACCGTGTACGCCACCAACGACAGCGGCGAAACGGTTGTGTCGTTGATGGACAGCGCCGGTTATGATGTCGTTACCATCGGCAGTCATGAGTTTGATTTTGGCACCGGCAAGGTCGGTGCAGACCAGCACGAAATATATTATCAGGATGGCACTCTTGGCAAGTTTTTAGAGGACGCTTCTTTTGCAGCGATAAGCGCAAACATTCTTGTGCAAAAAACGGAGGGCGGTTCGGCAGGCGCTTATGATGCCAGCAAAATCATTATCACCTCCGGCGGGTTAAAAATCGGCTTTTTCGGGCTGGCTGATCCCAACACGAAAAATCAGGTTCTGGAAACCAATTTGACAGGCTTTACATTTGCCGATCCCGCTTCCACTGCCTCTGTACAGAAAAATGCCCTTTCCGGTTGCAATGTAACCGTTGCGCTGTCCAATGCGGGGGCGCTGCCTGCCACTTCCGCCGATGTAGTGATTGACGCCGCTTCCGGTGCCGGGTTCAAAGTAGGAAAAATCGTGCTGGATTCCACCGGCCATATCGTTTCCTCCGGTGCGGTTAGCCTGTCCGGTGTGGGTGAAAAAGCGGATGTAAAAACTGCTGTGAATACTTATAAATCGACCGTGGACGCGGCATATCCCACCGTTGTGAAAAACAATGTGACGCTGAACGGCTTGAATGCCGCTGTCCGCGGTGGGGAAACCAATTTAGGCGATTTGTGGACGGACGCAATGCGCTGGTTCGCCACAGAGGGCGGCATTGCCAATTATTACAGCGAAGACGACAAAGCGGCAGGAAACACCGGTATTTCAGTGGATGCGGATCATGTCGTGTCGCTTTGGAACGGCGGCAATATGCGGGATTTCCTGAACACCGGCGATGTGGTTATGAAGGATTTACAGCGGGTGTTGCCCTATCCCAACAGCGTAGCGGTGGTTTATCTCAACGGAGCTCAGCTTTTGGAAATGCTGGAATCGGCCGCGCAAGCGTTACCATGGTCTGCGGCAAACGACAGCTCAAACGCCGCTTTTCTGCACACAGCGGGGCTGAAATACAATGTATCCGCCTACAAGGATTATGATAAAGGCGAACAATATGGCACACAAAATCCGCCGCGCTGGTTTAAGGCAAACTCCATCCAACGTGTTGCTATTACCGAAGTCAATGGCAAGCCCTTGGATAAAAACGCGGTTTATGCCGTCATTACCGGCAATGCTCATTATAACGGTATGGATTCCAACTATATCTGCCTTGATAAAGACCCGGATAAAAGCACCATCACCAGCGCGGTGGTTCGTGATGTTGTCTGGATGTATCTGACACAAAAGCTTAGCGGCACTATCGGCAGCCAGTATTCGCAGCCGCAGGGACGGATTAACGTATTCCTTACTGCGGAAGAAGAAGCCGCTTATAACAATAATAATACCGGCAATACCGGCAACAACGGTAATAACAATACCAACACAGGTACAGGAGATAATGCCGCCACAAAAACCGGAACCGTGAAAGGGCGATTGCTGGACAAGGACGGCAAGCCGCTGGCCGGTGTAAAGTTGGTACTGCACTCCGACCCGATCACGACTGTGACCGACAGCGACGGATATTTTGAGTTCAAAAATGTGCCGGTCGGCAAGCATACTCTGTATCTGGTCAAAGATGACGGCACCGAGGTTTCCTCCGGCTTTGAAATCGATGTGAAAGAATCCGCTGTCGTCACACTGGCAACGGCCTATGACGGCGACAAATTCACGGCACAAATTGCGTCCGGGCAAAATCCTCAAACCGGGGATAACAGCCCGATTGCGCTGTTTGCGGGATTGCTTCTGCTTTCCGGCACGGTATTAGTATTCACAACCGTTAGAAAAAGGCGGTTCAACTAACGGATCGGTAAAAAATCCAAAGCATAGGGGCGCTTTTTTGAGAGCGTCCTTATGCCTGTAACAGAGGGGAAATATGCAAAAAGAATTGATTCCGATTTTAGAGGAAATCCATAAGGCCTTTATAGACGGCAACGGTACGGCGGGGATTCTGCTGACTGCAATTTTGGCAAACGGCCATGTGCTGTTGGATGACATCCCCGGCGTAGGGAAAACCACACTGGCTATGTCCGCCAGCCGGGTTTTGGGGCTGGAATACCGGCGCGTTCAGTTTACGCCGGATGTGCTGCCCTCCGACATCACCGGTTTTTCCATGTATGATAAGCAAAGCGGCGGGTTTGTCTATATGCCCGGTGTGGTGACCGCCGCCAATATCCTGCTGGCGGACGAAATCAACCGCACCTCCAGCAAAACGCAATCCGCTCTGCTGGAGGCGATGGAGGAACGGCAGGTCACGGTGGACGGGCAGACGCATCCGCTGAAAAACCCGTTTTTAGTCATAGCTACCCAAAACCGTGTGGGAACCGCGGGGACACAGCAGCTTCCCTTTGCTCAGCTTGACCGATTTCTCGTCTGCTTAAAGCTCGGCTATCCAGATTTTGAGGGACAGATGGAAATCATCCGTGACCGGCAGAACGGCAATCCCGTGGATGCTATCAAGCAAATCGCCGATTGCGGGCAAGTGCTGTCAATGCAGAACGCGGCGCAGGCGGTAACGGTGAAGGACAGCCTTGTCGCCTATATTACCCGGCTCGCCATCGCCACCAGAGAGCACTCCGATGTGGAACTGGGAATCAGTCCCCGTGGCGCGCTCGGCGTCAATCGCATGGCAAAGGCACTGGCCTATCTCAGTGGCAGGGATTATATGATTCCGGGGGATGTGCGGAATGTGTTCCTGCCGGTTTGCGGACATCGGATTTTATTAAAGCAAGAGAGCGGACAAACAACCCCGGAGCAGATATTAACCGAAATTCTGGAAAAAGTGCCTGTCCCGGACGGTGAGAAATGAAAAAGCAGCTTTTCCGTAATTGGATACTATGGTTCGCATGGCTGTTGATGGCATCCGTAACGCATTTGTTCGGCAACAACGCGGCGACCTTGGCGGTTTTGTTGGCGTCGGTTCTGACACCGCCGATTCTTGCGTTACCGCTGTTGTTTGCGAAACACGCGGTTAAAAGCACAGCACTTATGACACAGAAAACCGTTTGCGCCGATGAAACTCTGCGCGGTTTCTTGCGGATTCGCCGGGGGGGATTTTTCCCCGCGCACCGGCTGTTCTGCGTGCTTCACTGTGAAAACCGGCTGACCTGCGAGGTAACGGCGCAAAGGGAAAGCTGTGGCTTGCACAAGAACACAGAAATGTCGTTTTGCGTGACGGCGGCTCATCACGGACAGTTGAAGCTAACGCTTTCCACTTGCCTTAGCGATTTATTCGGTCTGTTTGTCCGGCGTATTCCAAAGCAGTCCGGGTGTACAGTAACGGTGCTTCCCAAATCCCTTTCCACAGATGTTTTTTCGCAGGACGACGCCACAGCGCAGCCGGAAAACGAAACCTATTCGCAGACAAGGCCGGGATTTGATTTTTCCGAAACCTACGCCATCCGGGAGTATGTGAACGGCGACCCGGTCCGCAGCATCCACTGGAAGCTCTCACAAAAAACCGACCGGCTGATGGTGCGGGAATATGGGCTGCCAATATCACGCCAAAGCCCGGACGATAAAGACATGGTGGCGGATTCGACCGTCACCGGGCTTTCGTTGCAAGTTTCCGACTCCACAGACAAACGTATCGTCCACAGGATTTTTCGGTTGTTGCTTTCGGCGGCGTTGTTGGTTGGAATTGGCGGCTCTATTTTGCACATGACAGGGCGCATGGATCTGTGGTGGGTTTTGCTTCCCGCTGTTTATATCCTGTCGGTTTGCGCGGCCTTTTGCCGTTCAAAAAAAACGGCATTGTGGTTTCATATGGCGCTTGGTGCCGTATTGCTCCTTGCGGGCGTATTCGGATTCCGTCAGTTTGCGGACGGCGGCGGCACCTTTCTCAATCGGTTGTTTGTAGCCAGCGAAACGCGGCAGGCATATTTATATGACCGCTTTACTGCATCCGGCTCGGACAGCGGGCTGATTTTTTTCCTGTTACTTTTGTGTATTATTATTGCCGTGCTGTGTGCCGCGGGTGTCCGTCGGAAAAATCCACTGTTCGCCCTGCCGCCTTTTTTGCTCTTGGCTGGAACACAAATCTATCTGGGCGTGTTCCCGGGCGCGGGATGGATTCTGCTCACCTTCGCCGCATTTGCGTTGTTGCTGGCATTTGTGCAAAACGGCAAGCTGAAACCGACCGTCTATATGCCCTTTCTGATTTTGGTAACATTGATAACGGTGGTCACGCTTGCCACCTATCCCGGCGCAAACAAAACGCTTGCGTTTGTGTCGGAAAGCATACGCGACCGGTTTGACGAAAAGATTACAACCTCCGCGTTGGAAACGCAAAACATACAAGTCAATCCAACCAAAATCCAGCCGGATAACGCGGAGGAAAGTACCGATGGCGCGGACGCCGTGAAAAAGCCGGAAGGGTTTGTTGGCGCACATCTCGGAACCATACAGCAGATCGAGGCATTGGCGGTAAGGTTGCTGATTCTGTTTATTGTGATGCACCTTCTCGTTTTGCTTGGCTGGCTCGGACATCGCAGGTTGCAAATGAAAAAATACCGCGCCCGGTTTCATTCGCCGGATACGGCTTTCGCAATCAAGGCGCTATTCGATTACCTTATAGCGGAGCTTAAAATTTTTGGACTGATAACGGCCAACAAGGATTATTCCGAATATGGCGGACAGATTACCCAGCTACTAAAAGCGGAGCATTTCCCCGACTATCAAAACGCTGTCGGGCTATGGCAGGAAGCGGTTTTCAGTGACCACAGCATGACCGAGCAGCAAAGGACGGAAATGCAAAATATTTTGAATGATACTTTTAAAAAGATAGATGCACAGGCCGGGGTTGGAATGAGATGCAGACTGATGATGTTCCGCCTGTTCGGAAAGATTGGAGGGAAACATGCAAAAAAAGCGATGCTATGAAATCTTATTGTTTTTCTTGATTGCCGCGCTGCTGTTTTCCGCCTCCGGATGCTCCCGCAGGCGGATTGTGGACGATTCGGGCATGGCGCAAAGCACCGCGGCCGAAACCGCACACAATGATTCGGAAACCGAGCCGCAAAATACGGATAAACCGTCTGAAATGACGGAAACAACCGATGAATCCGAACAGACAAAGTCAAGCACCTCGACCGAAACGAAAACCCCGGATGGCGGTTCGATCAGCGATGGCGGCGGGCAAAAGGTGAACACCGATAACAACAGCAGCGACACGGTAAAGGCTCCGGGCGACAGCGGTGACAACGGAAAGCAATCCGATGAGGGCGGCGCAATCGGTATTATTATCGACCGGTATACCAAGCTGCTAAACGATGGCTTGGGTTCGGTTTGCCCCGGTGAATTGGTGACTGTGTATATGGAATTGGAAACCGATTATCTGACGGTGAATAACCTCTCCGAACCGCATCGTTTAATTGCGGAAACCAGCGGTCAGAACGTGGCTGAAAAGCTTCGGAATGACCCGATGACGGTTGGCGCGGAGTGGATCATGCGAAAAAATCCGGCGGTCATTGTGAAATTTGTTGCCCCGTCCACGTTGGGAAGCGGCAAAAAGGACACCCAAACCGCCGCTTCAATATACAGTCGGCTAATTGCCCGCAATGGCTTTGGTGGTCTTGGCGCTGTGATAAACAACCGGGTGATCCTGCTTTCCGGCGAATTGATGAATACAGAACACGGCAGATTCATCGCAAAGCTGTATATGGCACGAGCCATGTATCCCGCTCTTTTTTCGGATTTTGATGTGGATACTGTCTGCAAACAGGTTTTGGGAACAGACGGTGTGTATTATTATGGAATTGGATAGACGAAAGGAACGAAACAGATGAACAATACAGAAATCGTCACTTTTTTTGACCGGCTGGCGGCAAACTGGAACGACTGTCCGGATGAATATGACCGGCGCGAGGAAATCGTGTCGCTGGCTGGATTTACGTCCGGCGGGATTGTTGCCGACATCGGTTGCGGACGCGGCGTAATGTTCGCGCATTTGTTGAAAACCGAGCCGGAAGAGCTGATTGCGGTGGACATATCCGCCGAGATGATTAAACACGCAAAAGGTTTCTTTCCCGACCCGCGCATTACCTACCTTCACGCGGATTTGCTGAAAGCCGAACTGCCTATGCTGGATGCGGCGATTATCTATAACGCATACCCGCATTTTCTCCACAAGCAGGCGTTTGTCGAAAAGCTGGTGCGGCACATTAAAAAAGACGGTTTTCTTGTCATCGCGCACGGTATCTGTAAGGAAGAAATCAACGGTGTTCATGACGGAGAATGCGTCTCCCGCATTTCTGTTCCGCTTGAACCGGCAGAACAGGAAGCGGCCAAATTTGAGCCGTTTTTTACGCCGGAACTGCTCATTGACAACGCCGATTTCTATATGCTCAAATTACTGAGAAAGTGAGTTTGATATGAGAAACAACATCTTGAAAATGGTTTATTCGGCGGTGTTCACCGCACTCGGCGTTGTACTGCCCTTCGCGTTCCATGCCGTTCCAAACGCAGGAAGCGTTTTATTGCCGATGCACATTCCCGTTTTGCTGTGCGGCTTAATCTGCGGATTTCCATACGGTTTGTCCTGCGGCGTTCTAACGCCGATTTTATCCAGTCTGCTGATTGGTATGCCGCAGGCCGCCAGTCTGCCGGGGATGTTATGTGAGTTGGCAGTTTACGGTTTGGTATCTTCCTTGTTGATGCAGTTTGTGAGGACAAAAAACAATTATGCGGATATTTGTATTGCGTTAATTAGTGCGATGCTGTCCGGTCGGATTGTTTATGGCATGGTAAATGCGTTGATTTTCAGCGTGGGCGCGTATTCGTTTAAGCTTTGGGCAACAGCGGCGTTCATCACCTCCATTCCGGGTATTATTGCACAAATTATCGTGATACCGATTTTAATTGTGTCCTTGCAAAAGGCAAGGTTGATTGATAAGCGGTATGCTTAATTTGTGTCATCCATAGACAATAATAAAAACCCCTATGCGCTCAATTTGCCTAAATTAGCGCATAGGGATTGGTGTAAATACTGCTTGTTAGCTGTCTTGAACCCCTGATTTTACTGAGTTTCTCAAAAAAGTTCTGTATCACCACTCCAACCATACGAATGGTTCCAGTCTTGATTTTCAAAGCCTTGCTAATTTCTTCAACAGACAATCCTTCGTAATAAAAGAGATACAAAATAATGCGATATTTATGAGGCAACTCTTGTAATGCAATGTAGACGAGGTTTTCATCTTCGGAAGCAAATTGAAAAACTTGATCGGATAATTCTTCAAGGGGTACGGTCTTTTTTTGCCATGTGCTCCCCAAAACCCTTTTACAATAATTTAATGTGGTATTGATAAGCCATGCTTTTCGGTGTTCTTCATCATTGAATGTCTTGTTTTTTTGAAAATAAGTCAAAAAACTTCTTGAAAAACATCATCAGCGTCAATTCGATTTTTTACATGAGCTAATGCTATACCATATACCATTTTTGTGTATTTTTCAATTACTTCCTTGATACCATCGTCCGCGCGAAACGACTGTATCGGCATCAAAAAACCTCCTCTCACTAATAACTAATAACTCTCACATACACACTAAAAAGCCACATACAATAATAAATTTTTTTATTTAAGCATTTTAGTTAATAAACAGGCTGTCTAAACTGCTTATTATTTATAGTACAATATCAAGCAACATTAAGCAATATTCAAAAATGTTTTATACGTACTTTTCCATCTCGGAACAATTAAAAAGGTCGGCTATCCCCGGCGCGGACGCGCCGAAAGGAAAAGTGGCAGAGGTGTGTATGTAAAACAATGCGGCGGTTGCCCTACCATGTGTGGGGCGGCCGCCGCGTTTCTTTTTTTACTTGTTTTTGTTCTCGTAAAGTGGTATAATGTTGTTTATGAAATCGAGGTGAGAGCATTGTCGAGAAAAGACATTATGACCGTTAAAGAAGCCGCCGAAAAATGGGGCATTACCGTTCGGCGGGTACAAGAGATTATCCGGGAGGGTAAAATAGAGGAAAAATACAAAAAGCAAATGTATCTGATAGGCAAAGCGTGGGTAATGCCCGCGAACACGCCAAAACCCCCCGATTTAAGAAAAACGCGGTATAGTAAGGAACGCAAATAAAACAAATAATATCAATGCGGCGGTTGCCCTGTAAAAAGGGGCGGCCGCCGTTCTTTTTTTATGCTTTTATTTATCTTGCAAGCGTTTCATGTTCCCCATTATCAGCGTAATATCATCGTCGCTTAATGCTTTCAAGCTGTCCATCGCCTGTTGGAGCAAAGCCGGATTTTTCAAATCCTCGTCAAAAAAATCACGAGGAGTGACGCCCAAGTATTCGCAGATGTAGAGAAATTCCTTTAAGGGCGGGAGCGATCTGCCGGAGGATATGCTTTTCACATAGCTACCGCTGTGACCTAAATCCAAGCTCATTTTATATTCTGAAACACCCTTTTTTATGCGTAGTGCGGTAATTCTGTCGCGGATAAATTGATCGGTCATGGTTATAAAACACCTCGTTTCGGTTGATACTGCTATTTTAACGAAAATATCACCTCAATACTAACGCTTATATCGTCAATTTGTATTGCATTACTTCGATATATCCGATATAATGTAGAAATAGTTTTCGATAATATCGTCAATTCAAAGGGGGACAATACTTTGAAAAAGTCAAAAGGAGCAAAGGCAATAGCGGATGTTGCGCGAAAAAACGGCATTAGTGTTGCGGAAGCTATCAAAGAAATCGAGATGGCAATGGAAGCGGCCAGATTCAATCCTGACCCCACGGTACGGGCGTTTTGGAATGAATATATTCAAAGCGGACAAAAGCCTACGGCGGAAGAATTTATAGTTTACATGGCGGAAAGAGTAAAAGCGGACATTGAACCGAAAAAAGCAGCATGGTTACATTAAACGATATAAGCCCCGATTGCGCTCTATGCTTTTCGGGACACCGTCCTTCTCGTTTGCCGGGCAAAGGCAATCCTGATACGTCGGAAATGCAAAAGCTGACCGCCGCCCTGCGCGGGGAGCTTGTCGCCGCCATTAACCGAGGTAAAACGATAATGATTCATGGCTGCATGGCGGGCTGGGATTTGGTCTGTGCTTTACAAGTTATTGAATTAAAAAAGCTGTATCCACGTATTCAGCTTATCAGCGTCGCGCCGTATAAATCGGAGTTTTTCAGCCGCGAAAAATGCTGGACGCCCGACTGGATAAGCCGGGCGCGGGAAGTGTTCGCCCAGCACGATATAGGCGTAAAGGTTGCCGAACAATATCGCTCCGGGATTTATTACGAAAGAAACAAAAGCCTTGTAAATCATTCTTCCGAGCTTATATGCTATTGGGACGGTAAAAGCGGCGGAACGAAATTCACAGTACAGTACGCCCGTGAGCGCGGACTGCCGGTGATAAACCTTGCATAACAAAAAAAGACAGCCCGAAGGCTGCCGTAAAAATAGAATGATTGTTATTTCTTTCCCTTCATCTTCTTTGCCGTGCCAATCAGCAAGTCCAATGAATCGGCGTCCAATCCTTTAATTTCATCTAATAGGGATTTCACTTTTAACGGTTGCTGTGTTCCCTCGTCAAAAAACTCTGCCATTGATAAATTGAAATAC
>JAISRF010000178.1 GCA_031273775.1 Oscillospiraceae bacterium | reverse complement strand
CTTCATTTGATTTGTTAATATTTTAACCGTTTTGAGCGATAATTGCAAGGTTTTTTTTCAAAAAGACGGTTTGCAGGTTAATTTTGACAAGTTGAACAAAAAAGATTTTGGGACATAATATACACCATGAATAGTTACAATATGCTTGACGAACATGAGGAAAGGCGGGCGCGGGTTCGCGAAGGTCTTTCACAGCGGTACGCCGCGGGCGAGCCAAGGGAAGACATCCGGCGGCAGCTTTGCAGACTGAATGTTGATACAGTGGTGACCGCGCGAGCGGCAATGAGCAAGCGTGAAGCGATACAGCTACGAAATATTATATAAAGGAACTCAATAACCCAGACGTGAACCCTTACCTGTTGGGTGAGAACAGCTCCATATCCGGGTGAGTTTCGCCTTTGTAATGCGCCACCAGCATGGTTGCGGCGATATCGGCAAAAGCAATGCCGTTTTCACCGGCGCATAGTGCATAATAAAGCCCATTTTCGTCCGCCTCACCAATCACCGGCAGGGAATCGACGGTCTTGGTCGTTTCTCCGCAATAGGCAAACTCCGGCGTAATGCCGTGTATGGCGGGGAACATTTCGATGAGACGACTTTCCAGCTCGGCAAATTTTTTGTCATACAGCTGTTGACGGGGCAAAAGCTCACCCACAAAGCCGCCGGGGAAGCCGCTTTCCAGCCCGTTAATCACAACGCGATTGTCCGGCGTGGTGCGCAGACGGATATATGGGTAATCCGCCGAGGTGATAACCGCTGAATTGTGCCACCCGGAAATGGCAGACACTGGTGCGGTCACAACGGTAAAGGTGGTTTTGACCGAAGCTAGCCCGGAAAGTTGATGCGCGTTTTCAAGTCCGGTCGCGAAAATCACTTTGTTTGCGTCCACGGTTTTGCCATTTTCGGTCGTTATGCGGTATCCGCTGTTTTCGCAGAGAATTTCCGTTACACTGGTATTTTCGTAGATTCGAGCCCCCTGCTCGGTCGCGGCCTTCGCCACGGCGTGGGTCAGCTTGTACGGGTCGCATTCCGCCGCACCGTCACGTGTCAAAATTCCCATTTGAATGTTAAAGGAAAACCGGTCGCGCGCCTTAGCCTGTTCTAAAAGCTCCACGTCGAAGCCGTTGTGCCGCCGCGCAAGATACTCCTTTTTCATAGCCTCCGACATCACGAGGCGGGCGGTGTATACAAGGCTGTCGCGGCGTGTAAAACCAGTGTCCGTTTCCAAAGACGAACACAACTCGTCAACATTCGCTATACTTTGGGTGCACATTTCGAATACTTTTACCGCGTTATCCATTCCTATTTTGTCCGCAAGCCCCGCCAGTCCACCGTCTAATTGGCAGGAAATCACACCGGGCGCGGCGGCGGTAGCGCCGAACCCGATTGGCGATTCCGAAACCAGTAGCACATCAATGCCGTTTTCCGCGAAACGCAGCGCCGCCAATGCCCCCGCGATCCCACCGCCGATGATGGCTATTTCGCAGCTGACCCGGCTGTCCAGCCACGGGAACTGCACGGGCGCCTTGTCTTCATTTGTCCAAAATACGGTCTTTGCTATTACCTTTTGCATCATGTCAACCACTCCTAAACGCAAAGCTTTATGATTTATCTTTCGTCATATCTTTTGCGCTAAAGAGGAAATTATACAAGACAAAGCAGGGTTTTGGTTAATTATTTCCTCGAGTATTGATACCGCCATCAGCCTGTACGGTAAATTGAAAGTGAATGTAGGCTCTTAGTAACGCTTTCGCTTTTCCAGCTTGCCAAGTGCTCGTGCCGCAAAAATCACCACTGCCGTTTCATGTTTTCCATTTTTAAATATTCCAATTTTGCAATATTGGTCGGCGCTCTTGATTGGACTTGCGTTCGCCTGCGCGCTGATACATTTTTCTTTGACCGACTAAACGGCTTTGAGCCTAATATCGCGGTAAATGTATCCGCGTTTCCTGCCATCCGGATTGTCTTGCAAAAGTTCATCTGCATGTTGACCAATCCGTCTAAGCCTCAATATCTCCCAAACCTTCTTAATCCTCACCCTGGGCATCGTCCTGACCTCCCTGGTCTTCGCGGAAGCGAAGGAGTTGCCGGTGCAGTTGGCTGTTGACCCGGAGCAAATCACCGAACCCCAAGAAGCCGATGCCGAAAGACCGGTGTACATAGTGGGCGAGGAAAAATCCCTGCGTAAGGAAAACGTGAAAACCTTCCGCATGTCGGACGGCTCGCATGTGGCGGGACAGTACGTCGGCCATTTCTTTTGAAAAAACTCTTGCATATTTCTCCGGATGTGATACAATAAAGAGGGTTGGCGTTAAAGAAAAGCGCTCAGCGTAGAAATATGACAGGAAAGGAAATACTTCACCGCGAACGCCATGCAAGGCTTTCATGGCTTATTTGCGCGCGTTGAGGTATGGCGTTTTTAATGTCCGAATTTTTCCGTGTGTTTGCCGAAAAGTTTTTCGAATTCATAAACGTCCTGCTTAGTATCACGCCTGTTGATGTGATTGATATTTTGCTGATGGCGTTTATCATCTACAAGGGAATACAGTTAATCCGCGAAACACGCGCGGAGCAGTTAATCAAGGGTATTTTGGTGCTTTTGCTTATTTTTATTCTTGTCCGTGCCTTTGAGCTCAAATATATGTCCTGGATTCTGACCAACGTTTTCGGGCAAATTGTGGTTGCCGCAGTTGTGATTTTTCAGCCGGAAATCCGCCGTCTGCTGGAACGGGTGGGAACCAGCGACCTCACAGGTAAGGGACGATTGGGGATGGCGGAGGAGGGCGCGGAAGCGGTTCGCGCGTGCATTGCCGCCGTGGGCAAAGCCTGCCAGACGCTGGGCGAGTCCGAAACCGGCGCGCTGATTGTATTTGAGCGTAAAACGGCACTCAGCGAAATTACGGAAACCGGCACCGTTGTGGACGCGTCCGCGACTCCTTCCTTAATTTGCAATATTTTTTATCCGAACACGCCGCTTCATGACGGCGCCATGTTAATTCGCGCCGGGCGGGTATATGCCGCGGGCTGTATATTGCCTCTGACGGAAAAAGAGATTTCCAGAGAACTGGGTACGCGACACCGCGCGGCGATTGGCATGAGCGAGATTTCTGATTCCGTGGTGGTGGTCGTGTCCGAGGAAACCGGCACCATTTCCGTGGCGAACAACGGCGTTTTAACCCGCGGCTTTAACGGCGAAACGCTTGCCGCGGAGCTGGAGGCGGTTATGTTCGGCGCACAGAACGCACAAACCGAGGCACGCCCATGGTGGAAAAGGATTATCGGCAGAGGGAGTGGCAAAGATTGAAAGTGAAAAATCCCTTTTCGCTTACGCGTATATTGAGCAGCAACCGCGCCGTTTTGGCTATTGCGCTGGTGGCGTCCGTGGCGCTTTGGTTTTTTCTGACCATGGAGTATTTTGCGGAAACCGAACATCTCATCACGGGGATAGAAGTTGCCATCCCCATAGACGGCTCACTCAAAGACCAGGGGTTAGAGGTTGTATCCGGCAATTCGCAGACTGTGGACGTGGTGATTGAAGGCAATCGCGCGACGGTGCGCAACTACACAAAAGACGACATTAAGGTAACACCCAATGTTTCCGGCGTGAATGGGCCGGGAAAATATCAGATTTCACTTGTGTACACTTCGAAAAGTCCCACTGCCGATTTCAAGTGCGTGTCCATCAGCAAGCCGGAAATAACCGTGGAATTTGACCGTCAAACCACGGCTGTTTTCCACCTGACGGCAAAGGCGAACGGCGTTCAGCCCGGGGGGGGGTTGGTTGTGGAAAACGCGATTTTAACCAATGCCGCGGATGAACCCGTTACGGTGAAGGGCTCCGACTTATTAATAAACGAAATTGGCTCGGCCGTTGCCGAATACACCGTCAACGAGACCCTTGAGCACACCTCGGACTTCATGGCGAACGTAGTGCTTTACAACCGCGCCGGTGAAAAGATGGATTTTTCCAACCTAACCATTACCCCAAACAAGGTGAGCATTACCGTGCCAATTACCCGGCACAAGGAACTGCCCGTTGCCATTGAATTTTTGAACGCGCCCGCCGCTTACGCGGATAACCCGCTGGAGCGCGTTACGCTCAGCCAGCAGACGGTGACGGTTTCCGGCCCGCCGGAGGTGGTGGATCAGTTGGAACAAATCCGCCTTTCGGCTATTGATTTCCGTAATGTCAGTCCCGACAGCGCAGTCTTTGACTGCGACGCGCTGATTCCCGCGGGGTGCCGGATTATCGGGAACCCTGCCGCAAAGGTGCGGGTCACGGTGGACTTAAAAGGCCATACCGCCAAAACCTTCAAGGTTACGAATTTTAATTCGCCTGATTTGCCGCAAAACCTGACCATTACCCGCGCGGTGATGGAGAGCAATGTTACCGTTGTCGGGTCGACCGCCCAGCTTAACCGGCTTAAAGCAAGCGATGTATACGGTGAAATTGATTGGAGCGGCGTAACCGCGCCTGGCGATTATATCCGCGATGTGACAATGCGGTTCAAGACAGGCGACGGCTTTTGGGCGTATGGGAAATACGGGGTCGCGGTCACGCTGGCGGCGAAGTGAAATTAGACGCCGGGGCTTGGTTATTGGTGACTTATTGGCGTAAAACGCCGATAAAACAATCATTCTCAACTCTCAACTCTAAATTGCGCTCCGAAGAGCGCGTCAGACGGCGGAATCCGTTAAAAAAACAAAGGCCGGAGAAGTTAATATTCCCCGGTCTTTGTCGGTTTTTACGGCGTTTTGCGTTTTTGCGTCAAACAGACCTATTGTAAGGAGTCAACGTTGAACATCAAGCGGTTTTTTTGATCCCAAACATCATCATTAGTATTCCTTTTATGACTCTCGGGCTTTTTACGACTACAACCTTCATTCGGGAAAACCTCCGTACTCAAGTGTGCGCCGACTTTCCGCCGGTTTGCGGGCGTCAGCACCGTGCGCGGCAACAGGATATTCCCAGCAACAGTACCACCACTGCCAACGCCGTAATCAGCAGACGGGTAGGGCAGAAACTGGAAACAATCAGTCCGGCGCCGAACGCAAAAGCCAAAACACCGCGCTTATGGACATGGGTACGCATTGTTCATTCACCGAACCTTTCTGGAGTTCCAAATGCGCTACCTGAAAGATAATCATATCTGTGTGTTCTTTCAAACTTGCACCTGCCCGGTTTGCGTTCTGCTAATATTATATGCGCCGCTTCAAAACTGGTGCAAAATCTGACAAAAAACTACAATAGAATTTCCCCATGTCGGTTAACGTGGCACCCGATGTTTACCGCCACCGGCAGCCCGGCAATGTGCGTGGCATACTGTTCCACGTTTACCGCGAGGGCTGTGGTTTTTCCGCCAAAACCCTGCGGGCCGATGTTAAGACCGTTGATTTTCTCCAGCAAATCTCGTTCCAATTCCCCGTAAAAGGGATCCGGATTGGCGGAATTCAAGGGGCGCGTCAGCGCGCGCTTAGCCAGCAGGGCTGAGAGTTCAAAATCCCCACCGATTCCCACGCCGACGACCATTGGGGGGCAGGGGTTACTCCCGGCTTTTCGCACAATCTCCACCACCGCGTTCATCACCTGTTCCCGTGAAGCACTGGGGTTAAGCATGGCAATCCCGCTCATGTTCTCGCTTCCGAAGCCTTTGGGAGCAACGGTGATTTTCAACCTGTCGCCCGGTACAATCCGCGTGTGAATAATCGCGGGGGCATTCGTGTTGGTGTTTGCCCGCCGCATGGGATCACCCACCACGGAAAGCCGCATACGCCCTTTGACATATCCTTCTTCCACACCCGCGTTTACCGCTCCGGTCAAATCCCCGCCTGTGACGTGCGCGTCCTGCCCCATGTCCAGAAACACCACGGCCATGCCGGTATCCTGGCATACGGGAAGCGAAAGGGCGCGCGCCGCGTCCAAATTCTCGCACAGATCGCGCATAATGTCTTTCGCAATCCCGTTTTCCTCTGCGCTGTGTGCTTTGCGCACGGCGCTTTCCACGTCCGCCGGCAGGGATTTATTCGCCTCTACGCACAGCCGGGCAATCGCCGCGGTGATTTCAGAAACCGAAATTTCCCTCATGGTTAAACCTCCCGCTGTCCGGGCAGGCACAGAGACCTGCCCCTACGAATTTATTGCCGGATTCACCGCACGTCCCGCCGCATAAACCCGTCCCACGCCGTGAGCAGGAACACCGCCATATACACGCCAATCACGCAAAGCGCAAATGGTAGCGTTTGTCCCACAAAGAGCGTGCTGTGGTTCATGATTCCGCCCAAATCGGTGTTGGCGAACAGAATGTAGCGAATCCAGTCGGCTTTCAGGCTCTCGGCCAGCAACACGGTGACCAGTTCGCCGGAAAGGGTAAGGAACACGCCCAGTCCGATAGCCAGCGCGGAATTGCGTACCAGCGAGGACAGAGAGAAGGAGAAGGTCGCGGTGGTAACCACCACCACGCCGGCCAGCAGATATTGCCAGGCCACATATAAAAAGCTGCTGCCCGTGACTACATTGCCGCCCGCCACTGAAAGATGAGGCGCGGTCAAACCGGTAACCCCGAAAAACGCGATGGTCAGCAGGGCGTTGAGCAAGTAAAACACCGCCAGCATAATAACGGCCATGGTCAGTACGGAAATATATTTGGCGGCCAGAATTTTCCATCGCTTCACCGGGTTGATGAGCAGAAACTTGACGGTTCCGGAAGAAAATTCCGAGGAAATCGCGCTGCCGGCTACAATGATCAGCAGTACCCCGATGAACATGATGATGTATTTATTGGCCGATCCGGAAAATACTGTCCAGAAGTTCACGCCCGGCGTTTTGCCTGACTGCCCGAGATATTGGTTGCCGGTGTGTGTGGTGGTAAACAGGTTTACCTCGTTTTCCAGCCGGTAGGTGTTTATCGCGACCGCGTATTCCGCTTCGGCCAGCGCGTTAGTCTCCCGGTCGGCAACCGCTTTGGCGTATTGCTCATTCATTGTTTGTTTGGCGCTCTCCAGCATTACCAGCGCGTTGTTGCGCCAGTCAGCTTGGTCGTCATTGGAGTAAATGTTATACCCAAAGTAAGCGTTTCCGGGCTTTACGTCGTGGGTCAGCCGGTAGTTCAGCGTCCAAAGCTGAGCCTCTTTCTCTTCGGCAGACAGGATGGGGTTTTGGTTGACCAACCGAATCAAAAGGTTTACATAATTTTTCCAATCGTCTTTTTCAACCGTGGCGATCATGTCGTTTGCCGCCTGTTCCAGACGGGCTTTCTCACTTTCGGTTTCGGCGGCCAGCGCATTGCTTTTGTGGTCGAACGCGTTGGCCACCGCAAGATCCTTCCAGTTGCCGTCGTAAAGGTCAATTCGGTGGTCACGCTCGTAAGTGTAGCGTTCCACGCGGATTTCCCAGCCCGGGGATTGGACGCTTCTTTCCCGTGCGATAATCTGGTCATAGGTTTCCAACTGGGAGGAGGTATCAGACGTTTGCCAACGTTTTTCCTGTTGCACGCTCTGGTAATTGGCAAAAGTGTAAATCCCGGCCAGCGCCGCAATGGCAATCAACATAATCACTGTGGAAATCTTTGCGAATACCTTGACATATTCGTTGATAATAAGGTTTGTCAGCTTACGCAATTTGGTTTCCCCCTTCTCCGGTGATTTCCAGGAAAATATCCTCTAACGACCGTTCCAGCGGTGTAATCCCCATCACCGGAACACCCGCCTGAATCAGCCGGATGTTCACCTCGCTCGCCTGCGTGTCGCTTTCCACCGGCAAGTCAAAGGTCTGAGATGTCACATTGGCGGCGGATAAGCTCATTTCGGCTAAAACCGCCAGCGCTTTTCCGGTCTCACCCACGGTGAAGCGCACGATTTTTTGATTTCCGGCGGCTTCGTTCATTAGGTCTTTGGTGGATTTCACGCCCAGAATCCGCCCGTTGGCGATAATCCCCACCCGGTCGCACATCAGTTCCATTTCGGACAACAGATGGGAGGACACCAGTACCGCCACCCCGTCCTCATGCGCCAGCTTTTTCAACATGTCCCGCAGCTCGCGGATTCCGGCCGGGTCAAGGCCGTTGGTGGGTTCATCCAAAATCAGCAGCTTCGGTTTGTGCAGAATGGCTTGCGCCACGCCCAGCCGCTGCCTCATTCCCAGTGAATATTTCTTCACCTTGTCTTTGATGCGGTTTTCCAGACCGACAAAGCGCACGACCTCCTGAATACGCTCTTCGGTAACCCCCGCCCGCATCCTTTTGTATTGCCGCAGGTTCTGTAACCCGGTGAGATAACCGTATGTCTCGGGGTTTTCCACAATGCCACCCACATTGACCATCGCTTTTTCGAACTTTTTCCGCACGTTCAAGCCGCAGATTTCCATCTCTCCGCCATCAGAATCCAGCATGCCCAGCGCCATTTTGATGGTGGTGGTTTTACCCGCGCCATTGGGACCCAAAAATCCGAACACTTCTCCGGCGTATGTTTCAAAGGAAATGTTGTCAATGATTTTGCGCCCGCCCATAAACTTGGTCAGGCTGTTGATTTTCAGCACGATGTCCATCAATAACTCACCACCGTTCTGCTGTTCCAATTCATACCGTTGGATTCAGCGATTTTCCATTCTCCGTTTACCTTTCGCAGCAGCACGTCCATGAAGGTAACCGACTGGGAAAGGGTGCGGATTTCGGTGTCGTAGGTCATGTCCGCGGGCATTTCTCCCTTGCCGTACCACTGCCCGCTTTCATCGGTGTACCAAGTGTTGTGAAGAATCATCGCGATGGGCTTTCCGATGATTTTGAACGAGGCGTCTACGCTAATGTCGGCCTGGGCGTACCCCGAGGCAACCTTGCGGAGCTTGCCCACCTTAGTGATTTTGAATTCGCAGCCGGTGACGTAGGTACGGGAAACCGCGTTGCTTTCCAGCGCGTTCCTCATTTCCATCGGTGCGCGTTCGTTGGCGCTGGAGTATCGTCCGCCGCCGGTCAGGAACCGGTCAAACACCGGTTGGGCGTCTTTGAGTTGTTTTTCCACTGCGGTCGCGGACACCGTTTCCCCCGGGTTTTGGTCGCTTTCAGGCAAAATCATCAGGCTTGCCGATTCGACGGCGTATTGGTCGAGCATGGCGGTGATGTCGTCTTTTTCCTTGGTAAACCGGGCGTTGTCTACGGCCAGCCAGACTATCAAGCCGATAATGAGCGCCACCGCCAGCAAGATGCCGCGGTTCACGCGGCGAAGCAGATTTTTCGCTGTCACACATTTTCCTCCTCGTTGTTGATTTTGTGCATCCGCAATATATAACGAAAGAATCCCGCGGTTCACTTCAACAAAACAACAAGTGAATCCGTGGGTTTAGTATAACACAGCACATGGCGGTGGGCAACAGATATTTTCTCAAATTCGTCGCTTCCCTCTTTGTTTGTCAATGATGGGTGAGTGTTTGCGTGTCCGGTAAAAAACGATTTTTCGACCATTTCACACAATATATTCAGTTTGTTCATAATTTATTTACCTGAACGATTGAACCTCGCAAAAAGTTATGTTATAATCAAATGCAAGATTGCACTTGAAAAATGGTGCCAATAATAAATAAGCGGGTGGAAAAATGCCGGCGACAAAAATTTTAGTGGTGGACGATGATTCCAACATCTGTGAGCTTTTACGGCTGTACCTCGAAAAAGAGGGGTATACGGTATTTCTGGCGTATAACGGTGAGGAAGCGCTGTCTGTTTTTAAGGCGCAAACGCCTGATTTGACCCTGCTTGACATTATGCTTCCCAAATTGGACGGCTGGCAAGTTTGCCGAGCAATTCGCAAGCAGTCCTCCGCTCCGATTATTATGCTGACGGCAAAGGGAGAAACCTTTGATAAAGTGCTTGGATTGGAACTGGGCGCGGATGATTATGTGGTCAAGCCCTTCGATGCCAAAGAGGTCATGGCGCGTGTGAAAGCGGTGTTTCGCCGCTGTGCGCCCCCGTCCGACGAGGTGAAAGAAGTCGTTTACGACAAGCTAATCATCAACATCACCAATTATGAGTTGATTGTGGACGGCAAGCAAATTGACACCCCGCCAAAGGAATTTGAGCTGATTTTTCACCTGGCTAGTAATCCAAACCGTGTGTTCACCCGCGACCAGCTGCTTGACGAGGTCTGGGGCTTTGATTATTACGGAGATTCCCGTACTGTAGACGTGCATGTTAAACGCCTGCGCGAAAAGCTGGAGGGCGTATCTTCCCAGTGGTCGCTTAAAACCGTTTGGGGTGTGGGATATAAATTTGAGGTAAAATAACCGCTGTGATGAGAAAAAGCCTGTTTCGGAAATTTTTCGGTATCGTCATGTTGATTATTACCGTGAGTTTTGTGGTTTTGGGCGGATGTATCTCCATAGCCTCCGGGCAGTACTGGCTGAACGAAAAGCGTGTCATTTCCGGTGAAAACGCCGTGTCTATGTCCGAACGTTTTACCAATTACGTTGGCGCGCCGGACGTCCGGGAAAGTCTTGAAAACGACGCTAACGCCACCGCCACGGCAATCGGCGCGGTTGTGTTTGTCGCTTTGCCGGACGGCAACGTTTATGTGCAAAGCGGCGGCGCTCAGGTTCGTTCACCGGTGAATGATGAACTGATGCGCCGCGCTTTAGCGGGCACAACAGAAGAATTCGGCAATTTTGGCGGCGCGTTTACCGGCCCGTATTTTACAGTCGGAACGCCTGTTTTCAACCGGTTTGGGCGGACGGTCGGGGCTGTGTTCGTTGCCACGTCCACTGCTGAGCTCAACAGGTTTACCCACAACATTCTGCGTATGTTTACCGTGTCCGCACTGATGGTGATGGGGCTTTTGTTTATTACCGTTTATTTTGTCACCTATCGTATGGTGCGACCGCTCAGAAGCATGGCGCATGCCGCGCGCGCAATGGCACAAGGAGATTTTACCCAGCGCATTCCCCCTGATTCAGGCGACGAGGTGGGGGAACTGGCCGTTGCTTTCAACAATATGACTAAATCGTTGGCTTCATTGGAACAGCTTCGCCGCAGCTTTATCGGCAATGTGTCTCACGAGTTGAAAACACCGATCACCACTATTGCCGGATTTATAGACGGCGTTCTGGACGGCACCATCCCGGAGGATGAGCAAGAACGTTACCTGCGGATTGTGTCCGATGAAATCAAGCGGCTTTCAAAGGTCGTCAACTCCATGCTCAGTCTCTCCCGGCTGGAAAGCGGCGAGATGAAACTTTCTCTTACAAGTGTGAATATCGCCGATATTTTGGTTCGGGTGACTCTTACTTTTGAGCATAAAATATCTGAAAAATCCATTGAAATCTGCGGGCTGGAGGATTTTCCAGCGGTCAAAATCACCGCCGACGCCGATTTAATTTATCAGGTTGTTTACAACCTTTTGGATAATGCCGTAAAATATACACCGGACGGCGGAACCATTGAATTCCGAATGGCGGACAGCTCCGATCACGTAACCGTGTTTGTGCGAAACAGCGGCCAAGGCTTGAGTCCACAGGAAACCGCCCGCGTGTTTGAGCGTTTTTACAAAGCCGACCGCTCTCGCGGATTAGACAAAACCAGCACCGGGCTCGGGCTGTATATTGTAAAGACCATTCTGGAAATCCACGGGGGAACTGCCTCCGCCGATTCCGTTTTGGGTCAATACACGGAGTTTTCGTTCACATTGCGCAAGTAGTCTACTTCGGAAAGGAAAATATTATTTATGAACCAATTCCCCGAAAATGGAAAAAATAACGGTGAGGTTCCGCAAAATCCGGAAAGCGAAAACCGGGAGCTTTTCCCGGAAAATCCGGTGACCCAGCCGCCGGTTTGGGAAAATCAACCTGATCCGCCTGAGTTGTCCTCCCCGTTCGCAACCCCGCGGGTGGATGAAACGAACTCCTTGCCGGACACCCCGGCGGAAAAAAGCACCTCCCCCGACCTTAGCATGACGGCGGCTTTTTCACCTGTGCGGGAGGAATCCGCCGCGCCCGTTCCGGGGAATGATTCCGCCCAGTGGACAGGCCCCGCGCCGGAGCTTCCCGTCGCGGGCGGAGGCAGAGGGTACGTTCCGCCTCTCCCAACCTCCGGCACTCCCGTGTACGGTTCACAACCTCCCTATGCCCAACCGCCCACGCGGCAGCCCTCCTATCAACCGGTTCAGCCGCCCCCGTATGCCCAACCGCCCATGCAGCAACCCACATATCAGCAGCCATATGTTCAGCAACCCCCAGGGCAAAACATTCCGCTGTGGCAGCCGCCTTACGCCGGCGGGGTCAACCTTGGACCCATACCTAAAAGGAAAAACACCGGTCTGCGGGTTTTCTGCATCATGATGGCGGTTGTGCTGGTACTGACCGGCTGCCTGACCGTAATTTATGTCACTTCTGATCATAATGAGGTTCCGGGCATCGAGTCGAGAAATCCTTTCATCGATGACGAAAACAGTGAATCGCAGGGTATTTACGACACGCCCTCCGCGCCGTTTGTGGGGGAAGGTGACGCCGGGATTGACCTGCAAAGCAAAACGCCCGCTTCGGACACCGTCACCGCCGCCGTAGAACGCGCGGCAAACAGTGTGGTCGGAATTGTGGTGTACGACCTGGATAACACGCAAATGTATGGCACCGCAACGGGAATATTCATTTCATCCGATGGTTACATTGTGACCAACGATCACATTTACAGTGGCTTTGCCGACCCGAAATTCCGTGTATACACTTACGACGGTCGGGAGTTTGAGGCGTTTTATGTGGCCGGCGATTCCCGTAACGATTTGGCGGTGCTCAAAATCCGGGGTGTATCCGGCTTCACACCGGCCGTCTTTGCCAACTCAGACAAGCTGGCTGTAGGGGAAAGTGTGATCGCCATTGGAAACCCGGGCGGCATGTCGCTGGCCAACACGGTGACGCGCGGTATTGTTTCCGCCGTTAACCGCCGCGTGGTCGGAAACGCGAGTTATTCAATCAAGACCATCCAGACCGACGCTGCCATCAGCCCCGGAAATTCCGGCGGTCCGCTGGTGGATATGAACGGTCAGGTCGTGGGGATCAATTCCTCAAAAATCAACATGACGGGCTACGAAGGAATCGGGTTTGCGGTGCCGTCCACCACCGTCAAGGCAACGGTGGAAGACTTGATAAAATACGGCTCTGTACAAAGCCGCGCGCGGTTGGGCATTACCTACACCATGATTGATTCGCGCATCCACGACCAAACCGGCCAGCAAATCGGCCTGCTGATTAGCTCAATCTCCTCGGACAGCGACCTCTACAACCGTGGCATCGTGGGCGGAGATATTATTACGGAATTAAACGGCAAGGCGGTCACATCCGGTGACATGGTGCTGGATTTGATTGAGCGTTCCAGGCCTGGCGAAGCGCTGAAACTGACGATTTACCACAATGAAACCGGAAAAATCGGCGAGATTTCAGTGAAGCTGATTGCCGATTCCGGCACGTCAAGTTATAAAAACGGTGCGTCCTCATCCATACCGGGCAATCCTTTCGAGGAATAACTGAAGGAAATCGTCAAGACATGAAATGGAGTGATTCGTATGCCGATAATTTTACAAGCGGCAAATATCGAAAAGGTTTACGGAAACAAAA
Organism: Oscillospiraceae bacterium; assembly: GCA_031273775.1. GTDB lineage: Bacteria > Bacillota > Clostridia > Oscillospirales > Acutalibacteraceae > JAISRF01. Next base: position 996 of record JAISRF010000178.1, on the reverse strand, counting down.
TCAATCTGACCAAGGCGTTGAGGGGGGTCAGCTTCGAGGTGGAAGCGGGGGAGTTTGTGGGGATCATGGGCGCTTCCGGCAGCGGGAAAACCACCCTGCTCAACTGCATCTCCACCATTGACACCGCTACGGCGGGTCAGATTCTAATCGGCGGCAGAGACATCACGGCCATGAGCCGGAAATCCCTGTCCAGGTTCCGCAGGGAATCATTGGGGTTTATCTTTCAGGATTTCAACCTACTGGACACCTTGACGGCTTATGAGAACATTGCCCTTGCGCTGACCATTCTAAAACGCCCCGCCAAAGAAATCGATGCGCGGGTAAAGAAGGTGGCGGCTGTTTTGGACATTGTGGAGATACTGCCAAAGTATCCCTATCAAATGTCGGGGGGACAGCGGCAGCGGGTAGCCAGCGCGCGGGCGATTGTCACCAATCCGTCCCTTGTGTTGGCTGACGAGCCCACCGGCGCGTTGGATTCCAAGTCCGCGAAGGCGTTGCTGGAAAGCTTTCGGCAGCTGGTGCGGCAACAAAACGCCACCATCTTAATGGTGACCCACGATGCTTTTGCCGCCAGCCACTGCAGCCGGATTCTTTTCATTCGGGACGGGCGGCTGTTTCATCAGCTGGCGCGGGTGGAGGAAACCCGCAAGCAGTTCTTCGACAAAATCATTGAGGTCGTGAGTCTGCTGGGGGGTGACGGCGATGACATCGGCTAATTTGGCGGTTAGAAACGTCAAAAAGAGTCTGCGCGATTACACGGTTTACTTTTTGACGCTTACCTTCGGCGTCTGCGTTTTCTACATTTTCAACGCGCTGGAAAGCCAGCAGGCCGTCATGGACATAACCGAGAGCCGGGCGCAGATTTTTAAGCTGCTTGGAAATGTAATGAGCGGCATATCGGTCTTCATTTCCGTTATCCTCGGTCTTCTAATCGTTTATGCCAACCGGTTCTTAATCAAGCGGCGCAAAAAAGAATTCGGCGTGTATATGATATTG
>JAISRF010000154.1 GCA_031273775.1 Oscillospiraceae bacterium | reverse complement strand
TTTAATACCTTTTTCTGAATTGTATACCCCGCGTTCGCGAATATATCCAGAATCGTCTTATATGTTCGTCCGCGGTCGTGGGTAAGCAATCCCCTCACGTTCTCAAAGAGGAACGTCTTAGGGTGCAACTCTTCAAGGAACACGGCGAAGTGGTAAAACAGCGTTCCGCGAGCGTCGTCAAGCCCTAACCCCTTTCCAGCATAAGAAAAAGGTTGGCACGGAGCGCCTCCCGACAGCATATCTAACTCCCCGACCGGGATTCCGAAAACATCAGGCAGATTGTATGGCGATATATTGGCTATATCGTCGCATATGACATTCCATTCGGGGCGATTTGCTCTGAGCGTAGATGCCGCGTCCCTGTTGAACTCTATTAAGGCGCGTGTGTCAAACCCCGCTCGTTCAATGCCAAGAGCAAGTCCACCCGCACCTGCGAACAACTCAACGGCTGTAAATTTATTCAGTCCTTTTGCTCGCTCACTCACAGGCAGTCACCCTTTCACATAAGCAGAAATACTCACTTTGTTTTATAGCACATAGCAGACCTAAAGTCAACCCATAGATTTACCGGTAACTGCCGTATTGAAGATTGCAAGTTTAATTGTCGCAGATTCCAGTTAAAATATAAACTTACTGATTGTGAAGCTGAAAGCGCTTGCGCCGATTTTGAGCACGGGAACAGCGGCAATCAGCGGCAAAACCTGCGTTTCCCAAAAAGAAAGCACCGCCTCACGGGGCGATGGCAGGGTGACTTCCAATGCAGACTTCATCGCCAAGCACATCATCGGGCATTGATAGGTTAGGAATGCGGTATATTTAAAACAGCCGGGAATCCGTGTGTGGCAGGAACATGGCGGCCATATATTCGTCCATATAACCCACCTCATCACTCAAATCCAAATAAGTAACCGCCCGCGCCAGCCCGTCTCGCTTTTTGCGATGCTTTTCGGAAATCAGCGCCATGTGAGTGCCCATGAGCGATGAATTACCTAAAAACACTAACCGCTCGCGTGGAACACGGGGTAAAAGCCCAATTTGGGTCGCATCATCCATATTCAAATACCGCCCGAAGCCTCCGGCAACATATACCCGGGCAAGGTCTGAAAAATCCATTTCCACGTTTTTGAGCATCACACGGCAGGCAGAAAAAATGGCAGCCTTGGCGCGAATGATGTTGTTTATATCCCCTTCCGTAACCGTTACGGTTTTCCCGCCGCTTTCAGCCAGCACGAAGACGGCGTTCCGTCCGTTCTCCACAATCCTCCGGGGGTTCTTCCGCGCGAAATTTTCGCGCACGAATTTTCCTCCCGCGTCCAGCAATCCGGCGCGAAACAACTCTGCCATCAGTGAAATCATACCCGAACCGCAGATGCCTGCCGGTTCTCCCCCACCGATTACGGAAAAGCTTATTTCACCGGTTTCTTTGTTGATGTTCACCCGTTCGATTGCGCCGGCGGAGGCCCTCATGCCCGAGGAAATGCCGCCGCCCTCAAACGCGGGGCCGGCGGAACAGGCGCAGCCAAGTATAAAATCGGCATTGCCCAGCAGAATTTCCCCGTTAGTGCCGATGTCGATAAACAGGCACAATTCCTCTGAATCTTGCGCCAGACTGGTACACAGCGCGCCGGAGGTAATATCCCCGCCAAGATAACTTCCCACGCCCGGAGCCATATCTACGGGAGCGTTCGGAGCGGCGCAAAGCCCGATTTCTGCCGCTGTATACCGCGGCACATGGTAAACCGCCGGTGTATACGGCTCTAACCGTATATATTCAGGGAAGACGCCCAAAAGCAGATGAATCATGGTCGTGTTTCCGGAAACGGCAAGGCTGGTTATTTCCTCCGGGTTCATAGCCTGTTCCTGTGCCAGTTGACGGATCAGCCCATTTATTGTGCCCAGCGCTTTTTCACGGAGTTCTTCCAGGCGGGCGGGAGAAGAAGCATAATTAATCCGGCTGATAATGTCCAGACCGTGGGCAATCTGTCCGTTATAGGCTGTTTTAACCGCCAGCGGTACGCCTTCCTCCCCGCAAATAGAGACGGCAACGGTGGTGGTGCCTAAATCAACCGCAACACCCAAAAGCGGCTTTTTTTCGGCCAAAATAGTGACGGCGGTGAAGCCACCGTCCTGTTTATAAGTTACCAGGTATATTTTACCGTTTTGCTGCCGCAAGGTCTCCGGCAGCGCGCGCAAAACGTACAGCGGCACAAAAAGCTGGCCTCCCAACGCCGCCTTGACCGCACCTTGAAGCCTGTCCAAATCGGAAAGTCCGTCCCCGGATTTTGGAGTCGGCACCATAATCCGTGTCTGTTTAACTAAAAATTCCGCCGCACCGGACGGGATCAAAGAAGGTTCGAGGCGGGAATAATCGCCGAGACTGTCGGCAAATTTTCCGGCTTCCCTGTTGATGTCGGCAAAGGTTAAAACGATGACGTCTTCGTTTTTGACTTTCGCGGTGCAAAGTAGAACAAACCCCTGTGCCGTCAGCTTTTCGCCAATCAGCCAGCCGCCGTCAAAATCCACCGCGCCCACAGTCACCCGCACAAGGCATTTGCCGCACACACCTTTACCCCCGCAAGGGGTTTCCACATGAATGCCCACAGCCTTTGCCGCTACGAGCAACGGAGTGCCCTCGGGGACGGAAACGGTTTTATCCGCGGGAAGAAAAGTGATATTAATCATGTATTACCTTCATTTTCCAGGAATCGGTATTGAATAATTTAGAAGTATTTCGCCATAACTGTCTTGATATGCGTGGCGATATCGGCCGATTCCTGCGCGCCCACAATCACCTTCCAACCGGGAAGGTTTTCCTCCAGCTCGCCTGAAATCTGTGCAACATAACCGGGAATTACAATCTCGCGGGTGTCTACCTCTTCTTCGAACCCGATTTCCTTAATGAACTTGGCAATAGACGCGCCGCTGAATTTGCCCGCCGCCCACGCTGTCAGCACACTCATGCCCTCACATTCGGGAATGACCAGCCACGCGTTGATTCCCGTACCCTCAATCTCACCGGAAACGAGGAAGTACGTCAAAGAGAAATTGGTGGTCACAAACACGGCGGAATTCCGGCCAGGTTCGCCGATTGTGTAAACTTTGGGCTCCACCTGAATGGGTTTTTGCGGATCTGTGTAAATGTTAAGCCGCAGAGTCATGAGCGGGGCAAGCTGCGCCGGGTCAAAGGTAGGGAGCACCGTCAGCCCACCGTATTTGCAGATTTGGGTAACCGCCTCCGCTGTGTCTTCCATAAACGAACCCGTATCAATAAACCGCAGCGTTGGGTATCCAAAGGGTTTCACGCCGTTTTTAATGGCGGAAACGCGTGCCACAGCATTGGACTGAAACTCCTCCGCCAGCGATTTGGTTTTGAACTGGAGTAAAAGGTCGTTGAAGCCGCCTTCCTTTAATTCTTGGGTAAGGCTGACAATTTCGTCCAGACTTTCCCCGGTCACAGCCAACGAAAATCCACTCTCTGCGGCAATTTTTTGCATTGCCTGGGTATTTTCGACTGTAACGTCGGCAATGACACCCTTTATTGCCTTTGAAATCTTTACCGCCTCTTCCACCGCACAAATGTCGCTTGAACGGAGAATAACCGGCAAACCCAACTCATTTGCCTTTGCAGCGGCGGCAACAAAAGCTTCTTTATTGCCACTTTTTTCGGTGATGGCAGCGGCGGCAATGGTTAATTCCTCGCCCACACGGATTAACTTGTATTCCGAGACCTTTTTCAAGGTTTTTTCAAGATCCGGGTCGTCG
>JAISRF010000139.1 GCA_031273775.1 Oscillospiraceae bacterium | reverse complement strand
TGCATACACCTCATGTTTTTCAGGGGCAAACCCCCGTGTCCGCCCGTGAGTTGAATCAACCGAGTAAAAGAATACCATATCTGCTGCTTAAACGCAAGAAAAAATTAAGGATAGTAAATTCAGAGATGTTCAATTCTTAACTGCCAAGGTATGCCAGATATTCCGTTTTGGTCAGGGGAGGGGAGAAGCGCTCCAACAGTCCGTGCGCTTCCCGCGCTTTATCCTGCAGCAGGTTAAAAATGGTCATTGCCATCACCTTGGCGGGCAAGACATACGCTTTGTCAACATCCGTGACCGTGAATCCTGCGCTGTGCAAATCTCCGATGAAGCCACCGGTTGTAAAGCCCAGGGTGGGCATTAAATGTGAAAGGTCGCCAACATCGGTGGAAGCGCAGTTGTGGATTTCCGGGTCTACCTTACCCACGCTGTATGCTTTGGCAAGCAGGCTGCCTGCCATTTCCATGGCTTTTGGCACGGGGTATTCCAGCACAGGCAAATAGCCCGGCAAATCTTTAATCACCGCGCGCGCGCCCAGAGCGTGTGCTCCGGCTTGAAAGGCGCGGTCAGTTTTCTGGGCGGCGTCCTGCATGGCTCCGACGGTTTTTGCCCGCACCTGCGCTTCCAGCGTCACCTTCGAGGGAACCACGTTTACGGTGCTGCCGCCGTCCGTCATAATGGCGTGAACCCGCACAAAATCCGTGTCACGGAAAGTTTCCCGTTGGTATGCGAGGGCAGAAAGCCCCAAAGAAGCGGCGTTGAGCGCGTTGATTCCCCTGTGCGGCGCGATAGCCGCGTGGCTTGCCTTGCCCAGAATCTCAATCTGCTTGACCACAAAACCATTCGTGGTATTGAGCCCAAGAAGCAGGTCACGACCGGTTTTTACCATGTGGAGGTGATGAGTGACGCACAGGTTAACGTCGTCGAAAGCACCCAAGCTAATCAGCTCGGCCTTGCCGCCGCCGTACCGGATTTTGCCGTCTTCAATTAGACGGGTTTTATATTCAATGTCTGTATATTCCTCTGACGGAACGGCGAAAAAAGTAACGTTCCCGCCGAGCAATGCCTTGATTTCCGGCTGTGACAGGGCAATCGCCGCGCCGAGCATGGCGGTAATTTGAGCGTTGTGTCCGCAGCTGTGTGAAACGCCGTTTGCGGGGTTTGCGAAAGGGTGCGCGGGGCAGGCGATTCCGTCCAGCTCCGCGACGGCGGCAATGTTTAGCCCCGGTAAACCCAGCCCGGCTTTTACGCCTGTAATCGCGAGGCCGGTTTGAGGCATTAACCCCAAAGTTTCCAAAAAATTCGTGACTTTTTTCGCGGTGCTAAATTCGCGGAAGCCCGGTTCGCCGGAGGCATATACATTTTGGGCAAACTTAATCAGCCGCTCTCGGTTATTGTCAATGGCGGAAAGTATCAGGCTTTCCGGGGAATCCACTTTTATTCACTCCGTTCACAATATCAACTGGCAATTGTCAATTTACCTAAGCTCCACCCGTCTGATTTTCCCGCTGATTGTCTTAGGAAGCTCTGAGGTGAACGCCACAATCCGGGGATATTTGTACGGTGCGGTCTGTTTTTTTACGTGTTCCTGCAATTCTTTTTTTAAGGCCTCACTCGGCTCAAACCCCTTTGCCACAACGACAGTCGCCTTGACTACCTGACCGCGCACATCATCCGGTACACCCGTAACGGCGCATTCCAGCACGGCGGGGTGTTCCATTAATACGCTTTCAATCTCAAAGGGGCCAATCCGATAACCGGAGGATTTGATGATGTCGTCGGTGCGCCCGACATACCAATAATAACCGTCTTCGTCTTTCCAGGCTGTGTCCCCGGTGTGGTACATCCCGCCGCTCCAGACCTTTCCGGTCAGCTCGGGGTTTTTGTAATACCCGTGGAACAACCCTGCCGGATGGCGTTTTTTGGTGTGCGCCACAATCTCGCCGGTTACGCCTGCCGCGGCGGGTTTGCCATTCTCGTCCACAATATCCACATCGTACTGCGGGTTGGGCCGCCCCATGGAACCCGGCTTGGGTTCCATATTGACCGTGGTTCCCACCAGCATGGTGGTTTCGGTCTGCCCAAAACCTTCCGTCAGCTTGATTCCCGTAGCGTTTAAAAATTGGTAGAATACTTCCGGGTTCAGCGCCTCACCCGCGATGCTCGCGTGTTCAAGAGAAGATAAATCATATTTGGACAAATCCTCTTTAATGAAGAAGCGAAACATAGTCGGAGGTGCGCAAAATGTAGCAATATTGTATTTTTGAAACAGCGGCAAAATATCCGCCGGAGTAAATTTTTCAAAGTCGTAGACAAAAACTGCCGCTTCCATCAACCATTGACCGTACAGCTTGCCCCACGCCGCCTTGCCCCAGCCCGTGTCCGAAACCGTAAAGTGCAAACGTCCCGGAATCACCTGTTGCCAGTGCTTCGCCGTAGTCAGGTGCCCAATGGAATAATGGTAATTGTGAAGAACCATTTTGGGATAACCTGTGGTGCCGGAGGTAAAGTAAAGCAGCATGGGATCGGTGGACTTCATGTCTTCTTTTATAAAGCTTTCGGAGGCCGATTCCACCCCGGAATCAAAATGAATCCAGCCGTCCGGCAGGGTTTTACTTTTGGCCGCGTCTCCGGAAAACGCCATAAAACGCAGCTTCAAAGACGGGCTTTCGGGTAACGCCTCGTCCACGCGCTTGGCAATGTCGCCGTCCGCCGTGCAGACCACCGCTTTTATTCCGGCGGAATTCACGCGGTACGCCACATCTTTTTTGGTGAGCAAATGCGTTGCCGGAATGGTGACCGCGCCCAGCTTGTGCAAAGCGAGAATCGCAACCCAAAACTGCCAGTGCCTCTTTAATATGAGCATGACCATATCGCCTTTTTTAAGGCCGTTTTCGCGGAAAAGGTTGGCCGCTTTGTCCGAGAGCCGGCGTAAATCCGCAAACGTGAAATGCCGTTCATAGCCTTGGTCGTTTATCCAGCAAAGCGCTTCCTGACCGGGCTTTGCCTCAGCCAGCGCGTCAATTACGTCATAGGCAAAGTTGTAATTTTCGGGCACAATCAGTTCTAGATTTTCCACCTGACCAAGCTCGTTAAAGGTTTCCCGGATATATTTTTCATACAACATTTATTATCCTCCCGATTTGTAAGGAACGCCGCCCCAGACCTTCCGCGGGTTGCCCAAGTGGACGGCCTGCGCATGGCGTTTTTTAAAACACAAACGCCAGAAATACGCATTCACCGCCGCCGGTCGCAATCATACCATGAGGTTTGCCGGAATCGTAAATGACAGAATCGCCCGCGTTTAAGGTTTCGGTGTGACCGTCGATGACAACCTTCAAGCTGCCGCTTAAAATGTAATCCAGTTCCTGCCCCTCGTGGGCGGACAGAGCGACGGGCTGATCCGCGTCCGCGGACGAATAAGGCGCTCGAACCACAAAGGGCTCTACCTTTTTCGTTTTGAAGGTGGCCGCCAGATGTTCATAAGAAAAGCCCGCCCGGCGCTTGATGGGCAGACCCGTTCCCGCCCGCGTTACCGAATAACTGGTGAGATGCGGGTTTTCACCGGTAAGAAGTTCAATGATATCTACGCCCAAACGGTTGGCGCAGTGGCGCAAAAATGTAAATGAAAAATCCCGCTCCCCCGATTCCAGCGCGGCGTAATCGGGTTCGCTGACCCCGGCAACCGCTGCCATTTCCGGTAAAGAGATGTTCAAATCCTCCCGCAGAGTTCTGATTCTTCGCGCGATTTCCGCAATCTTTGGTTCCATGTAATTATCCCTCAATTCCGGGCAGGCACAAAGGCCTGCCACTACGTGTCCAATTTGTTCATAACCAGCCCGGTAATCAACTTCGGGTAAAAATAAGTGGATTTCTGGGGCATTTTTTCGCCCGCTACCGCCACATCCCTAATTTCCTGGACGCGTGTGGGGTTTAACAAAAACGCGCAGTTTGCCCCTTTGTCCACGGCTAAAATTGCCTCGCCTATTTCCCTTGTGTACTTCAAATTCACCTGATTTGCCATGTTCTCGCGGTCAATTTTCAAAATCCGCTCCAAAATAAGCGAGTGCAACACCGCCACGTCCAGCCCGCGGGATGACGCGCTTTTTCCCGGCAAAATGCCGTCCATGACGGCGATGTTGTTTAAGGTGAGCAAAAATGCCTTGCCGCCGTAATAATAAACAAAAGACTTTTTGCCCTTTTCATAAACCGCCCTAAGACGTAAATCGGCGTCCTCCGGGTTGATTTCTAAAATTTCAAAATATTCCCGGCAAGCGCCGAGAACCGCTTTGCCGTCAAAATCCGGCAAGTCCCGCACTACGCGGTGGGTGGGTAATACCAAAAGCCCCGGACTGTCCATGTCCACAAGCGTCATCATCACATAATCGGAGCCGGGGGCGTGAGTTTCGCGGCGGTAATTCAGCGCGGTTTCGTAACGATGGTGCCCGTCCGCTATGTACAGCCTGCGTGTGGCAAATTGCAGTTTCATGTCCTCAATGAACGCCGGATCATAAACCGCCCACAGTCGGTGGGTTACGCCATCGCCGCCCT
>JAISRF010000087.1 GCA_031273775.1 Oscillospiraceae bacterium | reverse complement strand
ACTCCGTTTTTTTGCCGAAAAGTTAACTTAACATCGTCCCGACGCCCTCGTCCGTGAGCATTTCCATTAAAATGGAATGGGGTATGCGCCCGTCTATAATTTGCGCTCGTGAAACGCCGCGGCGTACCGCTTCCACGCAGCAATCAATTTTGGGAATCATGCCGCCCTTGATTACGCCTTGCTTTTTGAGTAAAGGGATCTCGCTCACGTTCACCGCCGGAATCAGGGTGCCGTCATCATTTACGTCTCGCAGGAGCCCGCGCACATCGGTCATTAAAATGAGGGTAGCCGCCTGTAACTCGGCCGCAATCCGAGCCGCCGCCGTGTCCGCGTTCACATTGTACACCGCATTATCGTCCCCGCCCGCGACCGTCGCCACCACAGGGATATAGCCGGCGTTCAGAAGGTCGAAAATCGGACGGACATTTACCCGGTCAACCTCGCCGACAAGCCCCAAATTCTCGTTGATTTGCCGGGCGTGGAGCAGACCTCCGTCCAACCCGGACAAACCGATCGACTTGCCGCCGTGCCCCTGCAAAAGCCCAACCAACCCTTTGTTGACCTTTCCGGCCAGCACCATCTGCACCGCCTCAACCGTTTCGGCATCGGTGTAGCGCAGTCCGTTTACAAACCGGCTTTCCTTGCCGATTTTTTTGAGTAATTCTGTAATTTCCGGTCCGCCTCCGTGAACCAGCACCACATTCACGCCCACCAAAGACAGAAGCACAATGTCGGTCATGACGGCATCCTTGATTTCCTCGCTGACCATGGCATTACCGCCGTACTTGATTACAACGGTTTTGCCGCTGTACTGCCGGATATACGGCAAGGCTCTGATTAAAACTTCCGCCTTATCTTGGCTGTTAATATGAACCACATCCAATTCAAACATCAATATAACTGTCAACTTTAAACTGTCAACTACGTCCGATAATCCCCGTTGATTTTTACGTAATCATAAGTAAGGTCACAACCCAGAGCCGCACCGAAAATTTCGGGGCTACCACTCTGTAAACTGACCTTAATATTTATTTCGTCCTCCCGTAAAACCCTTTTTGCATGTTCTTCGTCAAAGGGCAAGCCCCTGCCGCTTTCGCATACCTTAACCTGCCCGGCCTCTGAGAAAAACACTACCTCCACGGTTTCGGGGTCAAAATCCACTCCGGCGTAACCCAAAGCGCACAGCACACGCCCCCAGTTAGCGTCCGATCCGAACATGGCAGCTTTCACCAGCGACGACGACACCACGCTTTTTGCCAGTACCCGCGCGGCTTCCGGGCTTGACGCTCCGTAAACCGCGCATGTGATTAACTTAGTCGCGCCCTCGCCGTCCCGCGCCAAATCACGCGATAGCAGAGTGCACAAATCGGTCAAAACCCGCGTAAAAACGTCAAATAACGGCGAATTTTCCGTAATTTCCCTGTTGCCCGCCAAACCTGAGGCAAGCACGGTAAACATATCGTTGGTGGAGGTGTCGCCATCCACACAAATTGTGTTAAAGGTAGATTTTGCAGCATTCCTCACCGCCGTTTGCAAGGCTTGCGGCGTGATTTTAACATCTGTGGTGATAAAGGCGAGCATGGTTGCCATGTTGGGGTTAATCATGCCGCTTCCCTTTGCAATACCGCCGATTTTGCATTCCACACCATTCAAGGCAAACGAACATGCGTACTCTTTTTTGAAGGTGTCGGTGGTCATGATGGCATTGGCAGCGGCATCACTGCCATTTTCGTCCGCCGAAAGCGAAATCCTAAGCGCGTCTGCCGCCGATTTGATGGGATCTATCGGCAGTTCCTGCCCGATTACGCCGGTAGAGGCAACCATGACGTCGTTTTCGTCAATGCCCAAAATCTCCGCCGCGATTTGGCACATGGCTTCGGCGTGAGCCTCCCCCCATGGAGCGCAGGTGTTGGCGTTGCCTGAATTGCAAATGACAGCCCGCGCCCGCCCGTTTTCAAGGTGGCGTTTCGTCACAGCCAAAGGAGCGCCCTTTACCAGATTTTGCGTGTACACGGCGGCGGCGGTACACTCACATTCCGCGGCGATAAGGCACACGTCCTTTTTCGACTGATTCCTCCGAATCCCACAGTGAACGCCGCCGGCAATAAAACCTTTAGGCGCGCAAACGCCGCCGGGAATAGGGGTTTGATTTATTTTTAAGTTTTCGCTCATATCCGAAACCCTTTCTTTCAGTTGACAAGTCAACTGTCAACCACTAAAAAGCCGCTGGAATCAATTCCAAACCGGTCGTTTCCGGCAAGCCGAACAGCAGGTTCATATTCTGAACCGCCTGCCCCGCCGCGCCCTTGACCATGTTGTCGATTGCCGCTACGGCAATCAGGGTTCCGGTGCGCCGGTCGGCGTGAAGGGAAATATCGCACAGGTTGGTGGTTCGCACGTTTTTCAAATTCGCCGTCTGACCTTCCGGCATCACGCGCACAAAGGGCTCGTCACGGTAAAAATCTTCGTAAAGGCTGCGGAGCTTTTCCGGAGCCGTGCCGAGTTTCAGGCGGACATAACAGGTGGAAAGTATACCTCGGTTGATTGGCAAAAGGTGCGGCACAAACGTCACCTTTAACCGCTTGCCCGCCGCGCGGGAAAGGGTTTGCTCAATTTCCGGGGTGTGGCGGTGGGCGGCGATTTTGTAGGGTGAAAACGCCTCGTTGCAGTTGGGAAAATGAGTAGTGTCGCTTAATTCACGGCCTGCGCCGGTCACGCCGGATTTGGAGTCTATTATAATGGATTCCGCTTCCGCCAACCCGGACTTTAGCGCCGGGAACAGCGCAAGCGCAACCGAAGTGGGGTAACAGCCGGGGTTGGCAATGATCTTTTTGCCGCGCAGTTCCTCGCGAAAAAGTTCCGGCAAACCGTATGCCGCCTCTAAATGCAGTTCAAAATGCTCGAAGCCCTTGCCGTACCACTCCTTATATTCGCCACTGTCCGCCAGGCGGAAATCCGCGCCTAAGTCTATGAATTTCTTGCCGGAATAGACCGTTTTGAGCGCCAATTCCTCCGAATGCCCGTGGGGCAGACAGGCGAACACCACATCGCTCGCCGCAATAACATCTTCCTTGTTTTGGCATATTTGATCTATTTTTCCCAAGAATGCCGGGTAGACTTCACTGAGCGCCTTACCCTCAAAGCTACGGGAGCTAAGCCCCGCAATTTTCGCCTGCGGGTGCGCCGCAAGCAAACGACAAAGCTCCGCTCCGGCATAACCTGTAGCTCCGATAATCCCCGCTTTAATCATGATGGTTCACTTCCTTACTTCCCGTACCCGTTCAATCTGCCTTTTCACTTGTTCCGGCGCGGGCGCGCCCGTCATATTCCGGCGGTTCACACAATTTTCCAAATTGATGGCCTCATAAACATCTTCATCAAACAGCTCTGAAAATTCGCGGTAGGTGGCAATCGGCAAGTCTTCCAAATTGGCCGATTGCTCAATGCAGCGCGCCACGATCCGCCCGATTATTTTGTACGCGTCTCGGAAAGGCAACCCCTTTCGCACCAGATAATCGGCGCAGTCGGTGGCATTTATAAATCCTTGCGATGCCGCTTGGCGCATTCGCCCGGTGTTGATTTTTATGGTGGCCAGCATAGGCGCGGCGGCGGTCAGGCAGGCAAGCACGGTGTCCACACCATCGAAAACCGCCTCCTTGTCCTCTTGCATATCTTTATTATAGGCAAGCCCAAGCCCTTTCATCACGGTAAGTAGCGTAAATAAATCGCCGAACACACGACCGGATTTGCCGCGGATCAACTCCGCGATGTCCGGATTTTTCTTCTGCGGCATAATGCTTGAACCGGTGGAAAACGCATCGTCCGGCTCGAAAAAGCCGAATTCTCCGCTGGTAAAGAGAATGATTTCCTCAGCGAAACGGGAAAGGTGAACCATGATTATGGAGAGAGCGGACAGTAATTCCAACGCGAAATCGCGATCGGAAACGCCGTCCAGGCTGTTTTGAGTCACACCGTTCATCCCAAGCCTTTTCGCGACAAATTCACGGTCAATCGGGTAAGTCGTCCCGGCCAGCGCCCCTGAACCCAGCGGATTAACATTCATGCGTTTTGCACAGTCTCCGAGCCGGTCATAGTCCCTCAGGAGCATTTCAACATAGGCCATAAACCAGTGTCCCAGCGTGATGGGCTGAGCGCGTTGCAAATGAGTGTAACCCGGCATAACCGCCGCGGCATATTCACCGGCTTTATCCAGCAAAACGGCAATCAGCGCGTTGAGCCTACCAGCCAATTCTTCAAGCTTTGTGAGCGCCCACAGCCGCAAATCCAGCGCGACTTGGTCGTTACGGCTGCGGGCGGTATGCA
>JAISRF010000210.1 GCA_031273775.1 Oscillospiraceae bacterium | reverse complement strand
CCGAAGGAAAAATGTCTTGCGGTAAGCAGGCGGAGGTGTTTGAGCGCATTAATGCGCTGAAGCGGATGACAGTTGAGAACCGAGAGTGAATTAACAAAAAAGGACAGGCCGTTTTGGATCAATCTAAAAAAGGATTTCTTCTTGTAATTGAGGGGCTGGACGGAAGCGGAAAAGCGACCCAAACAGCGCTTTTAGCCCAGCGGCTGCTGGAATGCGGCGCTCCGGCCCGTACGGTCACTTTTCCTTGTTATGACCAGCCTTTCAGCGCGCCCGCAAGGATGTATCTGAACGGCGAGTTAGGCTCCGACCCTAACGCCGTAAATCCTTATGCCGCCGCTTGCTTTTATGCGGTGGACAGGTTCGCGAGCTTTACTGTGGACTGGAAATCAGACTACGAACAGGGCAAATTACTCATCGCCGACCGATACGCCACCTCCAACGCCGTTTACCAGATGAACAAACTGCCCCACGATGAATGGGAAAGCTACCTCTGCTGGCTGGAGGATTTCGAGTACAAAAAACTCGCAATTCCCCGTCCCGATTTGGTGCTGTATTTGGATATGCCGGTGGAGGTGTCTCAGCGGCTTATGCACCGGCGTTACAATGGTGACCACGAAAAAAAGGATATTCACGAACGAAACGTCGCGTTTTTGGAAAGTTGCCGTGAAAGCGCCCTTTTCGCCGCTGAAAAATTGAATTGGAAGGTCATCTCCTGCTCCGAAAACGGCGAACCGCGGGCAGTAGAGGAAGTCAGAGCGGAACTGTGGAATGCGGCCGCTTTGCTAAATGAAAAACAAGAAAGTATTATTTATAAATAGAGCCTGCCGGAAAGGGAAAGACTTATGCCGGAAAATTCAACGCTTCCAAAGCCAAAAGGCACGGAAATCGACGAAAACAAAGCGAGTATGCGCGCGCGGCTTAAAGGAATCCGCGCGGGTGTCACGCCTTTAAACCGGGAACGGCAGGAGCGGGAGATTCGCCGGCGCTTTTTCCGGCTTCCGTGTTACAAAGAAGCGGACGCCGTGTTGTGTTATCTCTCCGTAGACAGCGAAGCAGATACCCGTATGCTCATTAAAAAAATGCTGTATGACGGCAAAAAGGTTTATTTGCCGCGCTGTGTGCCGGAAACGAACCACCTTGAATTTTACGCGGTTACTGACCTGGACGGATTGCGCCCCGGTACGTTTTTGGTGCCCGAGCCCGAGCCTAAGCCCGAGCACCGATTTATGAGCGCCGAACATCCCGTTTGCGTACTGCCCGCATTGGGCTTTGATTTAGACGGTTTTCGTCTTGGTTACGGCAAAGGTTGCTATGACCGCTTCCTGTCCGGCTTTTCCGGCATTACCGTGGGAATTGGCGTTCACCGCTGCGTGGTAGAGCGCCTTCCCCGTGCCCGCCACGACAAACCCTGTGACATTGTTGTCACCGAGCGCGAGGTTTATTACCACAAAACCGGTTAGAATCGGTTGCAATTGTCGGTAAGCGGCGGGTCGCAGGGACAGATAAACAAAACGGCAACCAAAATCAAGATAATCCAAATGCTGTTGTTTCTCCACATGACTAACACTCCTAATGGTTTGATGTTACATCCTATGTCAGTTTTATGTTTTTGACACAATTTTTCTGAATTTTTGTCTCTCGCGCACCAAATATAAGTATTTTTGAGTAAAAAGGAAAATAGCCATGAAAGATGATTTCAGTCCAAAAGACGGCGGCGATGATTTTATTATCGGGAACGGCTTTCAAATCAGTGACAACGAACCGGAGAAACCCGGTCGCTCTTCGGTGGGTAGACATTCCGCGCCCCTGCCCCAAAAACGGCGCAAAAAAAAGAAAAAGCGGAGTATGCTTAGCACCATCATTTGGACCCTGTGCATAGCGGCGGTTTCCATTGGGCTGGCGGCAGGCATATGCCTTGGCATGGCGGACATTATCGGAATCGGCAAAAAAGATTCCGAAACAAAAATTGAGCTGGAAATAAAGCCCGGCGACAATATTCCCGGGCGGTTAAAGGAAGAAGGGATTATTAACTACCCGTTTCTGTTCAGGTTGTTCGTAAAGCTGAAAAAGGTGGACGGAAGTTCCTTTCAGACCGGGATTTATTGGATTAAAAAAAGCGCCGGCTATTCCGGTATAATCGACATCCTGAAAACCGAAGGCGCGCGGGCGGATACCGTGGATGTCCGGATTCCCGAAGCCGCCTCCATGCCCACGATAAAAAAACTTTTGGTGGAAGCTAATGTCTGCACGGAAGACGAATTTAACGAGGCAATAAAATCCAAAACGACTTATGACAACATCCCGTTTACGGCGGATATTCCGGTGGAGATTGTTAATTACCGGTTTGAGGGCTATTTTTACCCGGACACATACAGCTTTTTCACCCGGGAGACGCCCAACGCCGCAGTTCTTGCGGTGGAGAAAATGTTAAAACAAACGCAGTATTATCTCTCGGCGGAAATCTTGGAGGCGGCGGCGGTACGGGGCTTTAACAACGCGCACGAAATTTTGACCATGGCGTCTATCATTGAGGCGGAGTGCAACGGATATCCGGAGGAAATGCCCAACGTTTCCATGGTCTTCCAGAATCGGCTTAACCATTGGGAGGGTGAGCAGAAGCTGCTGGGTTCTACGCCCACCACGAACTACCTTAAAGGTACCTCTGCCAACGATAAATACAATACGGACAAGCGCCCGGGACTTCCGGTCGGCCCAATCTGCACGGTTACCAAAGAAGCAATCCGGGCGGTGGCCTTCCCAAACGAGATTTATGAGGTTAAAAAGGGCGCGGCGGGAAACGAGACCACTACCCGTGAATACACCGATGCCTTCGGCAAGTCCGTCGGTGAGATGGCGCTGAAAGACGCCATGTATTTCTTTGTAACCGACAAAAACTTCAAATTTTATTATAACAAAGACGTAGCCGGACATGACGCGACCATCAAACGGCTGAAGACCGATAAACTATGGGCGTAAATTCAATTTGTAATTCGTAGTGCGCAATTCCTGGCTATTGGTTCGGAGCGCACCTGATTATCAATTATCAATTTGCGGGCTTCGCCCGCCTTGGAGTTGTTGTTTTGGCAAACAGTCTTGTCGAATTTTTCCGAAATCACGGCATACCTCCGCTTTTGGTGGTGTTTTTGATTTCCCTGCTCCCCATCGTGGAACTCCGCGGAGGATTGATTGCCGCCGCCATATTGCAGGTTCCCCTGTGGCAGGCATTTTTGGTCGCTGCCATCGGAAACATGTTGCCTATCCCGTTTATTTTGCTGTTTATCCGGCAAATTTTAAAATGGATGAAGCGTTTCAAATGGTTTGCCAAAATTGTAGAATGGGTTGAGCGGAAGGCCGAAAAGCACGGTGAAAGATTGAAAAAAAGTGAATTTTGGGCATTGCTGATTTTTGTGGGCATCCCGTTGCCGGGAACCGGCGGATGGACAGGCGCGCTGGCCGCGAGCTTTTTGGATATGCCGCTTAAACGTACAATCCCCGCCATTTTTGTCGGAATTATCACCGCGGGGATTATTATTTCCGCGCTGGCTTATGGTCTGCCGGGCGCATTTGGGTTTTTACTTAAATGAACAAAAAATGCTTTTTTACCTGCCTGACCGCTCTGATCATATTTACGGTGTTTGCGGTTTTGACCGTGTGCGGCCTGACCGCTTCAATTAACGTGGAGCTGGCAAGCCGGATTCAGTCATGGGAAAGTCCTGCCCTTACCGCGTTTTTTTTAATCGTCACGAATATGGGACAGTGGTTCGTTTACGTTCCGCTTTCCGTATTGTTGCTGGTTTTGCCGAAAACTCGGTCTAAAATCGGGGTTCCTCTTGCTGCCACTCTTGCCGTTTCCGCGGCAGCCAACGCACTGTTAAAGGCGCTGTTCGCCGTCCCTCGGCCCGCGGCGCACCGGTTGATAACGGAACGAGGCTTCGGCTTTCCCAGCGGTCACGCAATGAACGGGGTAGCCTTTGTCGGCGTCCTCGTGATTTTGCTCCTGCGCTATTCTTCCGCAAAAAGAGTTAAAGTTTGGGCTATTACGGGGACGGTTGTTTTCTTGGCGTTAATAGGGTTGAGCCGCGTTTATCTCGGTGTTCATACCCCTTGCGATGTGTTCGCCGGATACGCCGCCGGGCTTTGCGTGTGCACTGCCTGCATCATGGTAATTGATTTGGCGGTATGACCAGATTATCCTAAACGACATACCAATGAATTACAACGCTGTAAGCAGCGGTGTATCTTCGTGGAATCGCCCCAAGTGACGGGGTATATAACCCGAAGAGAATAAAAAACGGCATGGCTGTTCTTTCCTGTTTTCAGAAACTGATAATAATACCTTTATTGCAGGCGTAAAAGGAGGAAAGCCCGCCGGTTGGCAGTATAATTACCTTGCCAAAACCAAAGCGCGCTTTGGCTCTTTCACCTAATTCCTTCGCTAATTTCAGGTTGTTGCAATGGGTGATAACCAGTTCCTCGCCTTTCAACTTTCGCCCGCACTCGGCAATGGTATCCAGCAGTTTGCCCGCTATGTTTGAAACGCCGCGCACCTTGCCGTACAGTTCAATATCGCCGTCTTTTGCCCCCAACACCGGCTTGATGCCAAGTACGCTGACCAATGTGCCGGTTATTTTGCCCATGCGACCGTTTTTAACCAGATTGCTGACATCGTCCAACACAAAAAAGGTTTTCATTTTGTCCACAAATTGCTCTACCTTTTGAACCAGTTCCTCAAAATTGAGGCCGCTTTCAATCCACTGGCGAATTTTCACGGCAACCAGCACCTCTCCGCAGGCGGCGGATTTAGAATCGAAAACGTGGCCGATAAGCCCTTGGACTTCCTTCTGAGCCATTTCAAGGCCTATTTTTGCAACCTGATACATACCCGAAAGCTTGCCGGAAATGGTCACGGCAAAGCCGCCGCCCGCTTTTAGAAACGCGTTCTTCCAAG
>JAISRF010000150.1 GCA_031273775.1 Oscillospiraceae bacterium | reverse complement strand
GCAGCTTTACCAGCGGCCTGTGATGTTCGGGGAAATCGGTCTCAACCGCAATGTGCCGGCTTCTTTGGACGCCGACCTTGTAAACTTCCATCAGCAAAACTGGATCGGGCTTATGGGCGGCGGCGCGGGTACGGGAGCCAACTGGTTTTGGACTCTTTTGGACAATGTAAACGGCTATTGGGATTATCAGGTGGTGTCTGAAATGGCCGCGCACATTCCTTGGAATGACGCGGGAATGGTGATGGTGGACACGCGCAACGTCAGCCCGTCCGATTCCGCCGTAGAGGTACAGGGATACAGAGGCGCGGACTACGCCTATCTGTGGTTGTACGACAGCCGGTTCTCACAAATAAACAAGGCGGTCACCACCTTCGATAACCTTACGCTGAGTGTGCGTCTGGGCGACGGCGTCTACCACGTTCGCTGGATCGATACATGGACGGGGGTGAGTTTGGGCAAAAGTGTTGCAGCGGCGGCGGACGGCTATCTGACCCTCACCGCGCCCGCGTGGGGAAAGGACATTGCCGTCGCGATTACGCGGGACTAACGGCATTTACTGCCGGAAACAGACTCAAAACCTGTTCTCAAAAAATGAAAGGAAGGGATAACAATTGAGGTATGGCTGAAAACGGTCACGGCAAAGGGCTGACTGCGAAGAAACACCAATAAAAACGGAGGGCTCAATAATGAAAAACAAGCGAATCTTATCTCTGTTCCTGTGTCTGGCTATGGCGGCGGTTCTGCCGTGGTCGGCAACCTTCGGCGTAAATGCCGACACATCGGAGCAAACGGCAATTCAAAACCTCATAACCGCATGGCAGGGCTTGTCCCGCGAAGCGCGCGAACTGTGGGCGGTTCCGCGCACTGAAAACCAAATCGCCACAACCCCGGCAATCCTGACCGCGATGAACAGGACAGCGGAACAAATCGGCCCTTATTATATGGATTTGACCGTATCGAGTTCCAACGACCTGTTTACCTTTCCATATGTCCCGGCGGGTGGAGCGGGTTCATACGCGCCGCTGAGCAAATATTCAAATATTACTTTCTGTTTTCAAGGATATACTTCTGACTTAGGCGCATGGACTTCTGTCAACACTGACCACGGAAAATTTGAATTTCAGTTTAACAACGCCAACGTCGGCTACCCGACTTCATGGAGCACATTCTCGGGATCGCAAAGTTTCACGTCAAGTACTTCAAACGCAGCGGCATATTTTACCGGTACCGCGGTCACGAGCATCAAATTGCTGCCCAATGGCAGCCCGCCCGTCCTGCGTTTGGGATGTATCATCGGGACATATACCCAAACCGTCCTGCTGCCGGACGGATACGCGTCCATGAGCGCACAGGCTTTGATTGACGCCGCCCAAGCGGTTGATATAAGCGGATACGACGCGGGGCAGATACAGGCTTTTGAGAACGCCCTCACCGCCCTGCGCGCTTTCACCCCGAGCGGTGTTGTTTACAACAACCTGATATCGGCGTGGCAGGGTATGAGCCGTGAGGTAACAGAGCTGTGGGCGGTTCCGCGTCCCAGCGGGGACAACAGGCAAACCGCAACTGCGGACACAGCAACGGCAATGGGCGTGGATCTCGATAAAATCGGTCCCTATTATTCCCAAGTTACATGGAACGGAACAGACAATTACCAACTGCTGATGGCATACAGGAACTCGTCCAGTCCTGATAACCCGCCCGCCGCCCCAGGCAAATATACAAGCGTCTTCTTCATGGCTCAGGCGCTGGATGCAAGCGGAAACCCGCTAAACACAACGTCAGGCATAGAAATTATGTTTGGTTACAACAACAATAACCCCACAACCAGCACATGGAAGACAATAAACGCTTCCACCACAAAGATTGTCATCGATCCGACTACCCAGAGCGGCGCTTTCGCGGCTTATTTCAACGAAACCGTAACTGTCCTCTCGACCTGCCAGCTGAAAGCGAACGCCGGGCAAACGCCCGCCGCTCTTCGCGTGGGATGCTTTTTCGGGGTATACAATGAATATGCCTCCCTGCCGGCGGGGGCCGTCACCATGACTCTTGACGAATTGGTCGCCGCCGCAGATGCTTTTGACACCGCAGGGTACAACCCGGAACAGGTTCAGGCGTTTGAAAGCGCGCTGGCAGACGCGAAGGCGTTTGGGGCGGATTTTGATCCGATTAAGAATCACCTGCTCAAAATCACCGTTCTGACGTCGGGAACCGCAGATTTTATCCGCTCGGACATCAACGCGGACAATGCGGTTGACATTTTGGATTTGCTGGAATTAAAAGCGCGGACGTCCATACCTGAATAATCGAAGAAGTTTGCGGGGGCGGGCAAGCCTCGCCCCCATAGACTTTGGTTGCGGAGTAATACGAAGTGGAAAGGAGTTTTGCGGACATGCAGACCTCAAAACCGAAAATATCGAAAGTAGATGTCCTGACGGATGTCCCGGCTGTATTCGCCAAAACTGAAATTTCAATCGAGACCGAGAATATTGAGGGCAATGTGTATGATTTTTCAGAAGTCGCGCTGGATATGGAGCTGGCAGATGAGAGCGGCACAGTTTTGCGCCTTCCCGGATTTTATTATGTTCCATACGCCTTCAAACCTACCGGGGAAATCATAGGCCCGACAGGTGAAAACGGGAGCTGGCGGTTTCGGTTTATGCCCACCCGGCCGGGCAAATGGCGTTTTACCGTCACGCTGACCATAAACGGGCAGGCGGCCGGCACGGCTTGCGGCGAGTTTTCGGCGGTAAAATCCTCCGAGGAACGGGGGCTGATAGGAATTGAACCGGTTCACGGCCGCAACTTTATGTTCCAAAACGGCGAGGTGTATATCCCGATCGGCGAAAATCTGTGCTGGCCGTACCCGGTGAAAGACCATGAAAAATCAGCGCGTTATATTAACCGAATCTTGCGGCAGGGAAGCCCTTACGGAATGAATTACGTTCGTCTGTGGAACATTTATTTCGCGCTTAGTATCCAAAAAAAAGGCTGCGCGCCAAACGATTTTTCAAAAGGACAATATGACGCGGCTCAATTTGACGTGATTTTTGATACGCTGGCCGAAACCGATGTATACGCCTCCTTTGTGTTTTTTGTGCACGGTATGTTCAGCCGCACAACCAACCCCCATTGGCACGACAGTCCGTATAATCAGGACAATCCGTTCGGGTATCTAAAAGAGCCGGGTGATTTTTACACGGACGAACGCGCCA
This sequence comes from Oscillospiraceae bacterium, assembly GCA_031273775.1. Taxonomy (GTDB): domain Bacteria; phylum Bacillota; class Clostridia; order Oscillospirales; family Acutalibacteraceae; genus JAISRF01. Next base: position 5,990 of record JAISRF010000150.1, on the reverse strand, counting down.
AACATGATGCGCGCTGTTTTATCCGGTATTTGATCGCCCGGTACGGGTATTCGCGCAACGTGATGGTGTGGGAATTGTTCAACGAAACCGATATCAGTGAAGGAAACATGGACGATAAGCTGGTCTGGCACAGGGAAATGGCCGGGTTTGTCCGCGCAGTCGATCCATACCGCCACATGGTGGCAACCAGCTGCGCGTTCGCGGATCGCCCCCTTTGCAGAGACGATGTCTTTGATTTTACCTATATACACTGGTACGACTACCCAAGCATCGACGATTTTCTGGACTTCCAAAGGGCGGACTGGGCCTTGAAAAAACGGCCGTCCTTCTACGGCGAGATCGGATTCAGCAATTTTAATCCTCACATTGACGAGGATTTGGTTTCGGTTCATCAGACCAACTGGGCAGGCGTGATGGGCGGCGCCGCCGCGACCGCTATGACATGGTTCTGGAACGAGTTCGACAGCGTGGACGGCTACAGTGATTATGCCCCGCTGTCCGCGTTCGCCGGGGACATCCCATGGACGGCTTCGGATTTCGGGCAATTGGCCACCGGAGACTTAAACGTAAATAACACGCAGGTGAAAATTATCGGGTACGGCGGCGGAGCATACGCATATTTGTGGCTGTATGACGACAACTACAAGCACCAAACAAAAATCATAACCGAATTTACCGAAGTGTCCTTCACCGTTCCCCTTAAAGACGGCGATTATTTCATCGAATGGATCTGCCCGTGGAGCGGCAAACCCGTGCAGACCTGTGCGCAAACGGCCACCGGCGGAAAATTAGAGATTACATCGCCCGCGTGGACGCGCGATTTAGCCGTAAAAATCAAAAAACAATCACAGAATTAACATCAGACTTGAGGAATTTGGATTGACAAATAATCATTGGAAAAACGAAGATTTGTGCGGGGAATGGCATTTGGGAATTATCGCGGATGCCGATTTCCAAAAAATGAGCGTTTCTCCTAAAAGCGTTCAGGCTGTGCGGGCAAGCGGTATGGCGGTCATTCCCGCGAGCGTTCCCGGAAATTTTGAGTTGGACCTGACGGCGGCGGGAAAATTGGAAGACCCCTTTTACGGCGGAAATATCCTGCAGCTCCAAGAGTTGGAAGACAGGCATCTTTTCTATTTTCGGAAATTTCGCGTTTCGCCGGCGGAGAACACAATACCCATCCTTCGGTTTGAGGGGATCGACACGGTGGCGGATGTGTTCGTGAACGGCGACCTTGCCGGACACGCGGAAAATATGTTCATTCCCCACGAATTTGAACTGCCCGCGGCGCAAAGCGGGGAAAACGAATTGGTTATACATATTCTTCCGTCCGTTCTCGAGGCGGCGAAACAGCCGTCCGCAGCGGGAAATCTTTCGCTTAGCTACTGCGAACCCACCATGCATCTGCGTAAAGCAGCGCACAGCTTTGCATGGGACATTGCTCCGCGGGCGGTTTCCGGCGGGCTGTGGCGTCCGGTAAGTCTCATCTACCGTCCGGAGGTGCGGATTGACGAGCTTTATTTATACACCGAACGGTTAAACGGGGGAACCTCAGCGCGAATGGGGCTTTTTTACCGGGTTTGCGCGGGTGATTTCCCGTTTTCTGAAATGAAGCTGCACTGTGTCGGTGTTTGCGGGGACAGTCGTTTTGAAACGGAAATCCCCCTTTGGTTTAGCAGCGGTACTCATAGGTTTACGGTCTCACAACCCTTGCTCTGGCAGCCCAAAGGCAGTGGTCAGCCCTCTTTATACGAGGTAGAGGTAACGCTGAAACACGGCGGGGAAGTGTTGGACAGAAAAACCTTCAAGACCGGAATCCGAACCGTCCGTCTTGTGCGGAAAGAATCAGAAGTCCGTTTCCGGTTTGACGTAAACGGACTTCCGATTTTTGTTTTGGGTTCCAACTGGGTTCCCGCCGACGCGTTTCATTCCCGTGACCCGGAAAGAATCGGCGCGATACTTGATATGGCGGAAGATTTGGGCTGCAATATGCTTCGTTGCTGGGGCGGGAACGTGTATGAGGACGATCTGTTCTTTGACCAATGCGACGAGCGCGGACTGATGGTATGGCAGGATTTCGCTATGGCCTGCGGCACATATCCCCAAGACGAGCGAATGTCCGCCAATCTCCGGCTGGAAGCGGAAGCGGTGGTCAAAAAACTGCGGAGTCACCCCTCGCTCTGCCTTTGGGCGGGAGACAACGAATGTGACCAAGTATACGCGCCGTGTAACGGAATCCGCCGGAATCCCAACCAAAATATTCTGACCCGAAAGGTGTTGCCGGAGGTTTTGTTCAGCCACGATCCGACGCGCCCTTACCTTCCCAGTTCCCCTTACATTGACGAAGCCGATTATCAAAACGGAAGCAGGGATTTGCCGGAGGACCACGTTTGGGGTGTCAGGGATTATTTCAAGGGTGATTATTACCGCAATATCAGCGCCGCCTTTGCGAGCGAGGTGGGTTACCACGGGTGTCCCTCGCCACAATCGGTGGAAAGATTTATTTCTCCGGATTGCCTGTGGCCGTGCGGTAACGACGAATGGCTGCTGCACGCCGCCTCTCCTGAAACAACTCACGCTGCCCCTTACGCGTTTCGGATTTCGCTGATGGAACAGCAAATCAGCACTCTGTTTGGGCGTGATATGCGGAATTTGCCCGAATTCGCGCTAGCCAGCCAAATCTCACAGGCAGAGGCGATGAAGTTTTTTATTGAATCTTTCCGAATCCGAAAGGGTGACGCTTGGGGGATTATTTGGTGGAATTTATGCGATTGCTGGCCTCAGTTTTCAGACGCGGTTACAGATTATTATTTTGTGAAAAAGCTGGCGTATCATTTTATCAAGACTTCTCAGCTTCCGGTTGCGATGCTGTTTGGTGAACCGAAAAACGGTCAAATTCCGCTCTTTGTGAGCAATTTGACTCAGAGTACGGCGGAGGTGTCCTATCGCGTCCTGCGAGCGGGTAAGAGTGACGAGGTTGTTTTGGCCGAGGGCAAAATCAGCGTCCATGCGGGGGCGACGCCGGTGGCGGAAAGCATTCCGGAAGACGCGCCGCAGGCTTTTTACATGGCGGACTGGCAAATCGGAGAGCGCGGGTTTCGAAATCATTTTCTTGCGGGCGCGCCGCCCTATTCCTTTGAGTGGGTGGTTGGCTGCATGGAGCGGTATGGGCTTTTGCCACTGGAGGGGTTTGATAATCCGCGGGAATGCTGACGCCTTTCAAGACTTTGGTGCGCCGCATGGCGACAAAAAGACAAGAAACGGGCATGTGATTTAGGGTTGACGGAGTACTATACATGGGAGAGGTTAGCTATGGGAATGGTTATTGACGCATACTGTGAGGAAAGCTTTGACGTAGTGGTGGCGGGAACGGCGGCGGCGCTGTCCGTACGTGAAAATATTTTGCCTCCCGAGCTTTCGGTTTCTCTTTTACAGGAGACTCTCCGCTCGGCGGGATGTTATTTGCCGGCTCAGCTATTTTCTACCCATGCTGCCGAAGTTACGGGATAAGAAGCAGATAAAAAATTCTTAATTGAAAGGAAGATACATACGAAAATCGTTCTTGAAACCTACCGTGAGGAAAGCTTTGATGTGCTCGTCGCCGGGGGAGGCGTGGCGGGCGTTGCTGCGGCTGTCGCTTCGGCAAGAGGGGGCGCGAAAACCGCCCTTGTTGAGCGTTTCGGAGTTTTGGGGGGATTGGCTACAATGGGGCTTGTTTCCCCGGTGGGTTCTCTGCACACCCATCGGGAGCAAGAAAGATACGGCGGAATTTTGGACGAAATTTTTGACGAGCTGCTCATTCTCTCTAAAAAATACGCGGGCGGAAACCGCGACCGCGGCGCTTCGCCTTATATCGCTTTGGACGACTGTGTGTCTCCGGAAATTCTGAAGTATGTTCTTTTGGAGAAAGCAACCCGATCCGGGGTTAAGCTGATGCTTCAAACAACGGTGATTTCGGCTTCATCTGAAGACGGCATGGTGAAAAGTATCATCCTCAGCGACAAATCAGGGATTAAATCCGTGACGGCAAAAGTGTTCATCGACGCAAGCGGAGACGCGGATTTAGCCTTTCACGCCGGAGCGGAATATGTCTATGGCAGCGAACCCGGGGTAATGGACGCGCTTTTTGAAACGGGTCTGGATACGGTTCACGACGAGGCGGAGGAAACCAGAAAATATGAAGGTTATTCATCCTCCGGTGAGGTTCAGCCCGTTTCCTCCATGTTTTTCATGGGTGGCGTGGATACGGAAAAATCAGCGAAATTTGTCAACCAAACGCTCAAATACGAAGATTTAGGGATCGACCGGGAAGAGTATAAAAAGCTATTTTATTACGGTTGGGACGGCTTTGAGGAAAACGGGGATTTGATTCCGCTTCCTCAGGGGCGGGTTTTGTGGTTTTATTCTTCCAGAGAGGGAGAAGTAATTGTCAATATGTCCAGAGCGACAGGAATTAACGGTACAAAGGCCGAGGACGTGACCAAAGGCGAAATCATTGTTCAGAAGCAAATTATTGCTATCGCGGATTTTTTGATTCGTTATGTGCCCGGGTTTGAAAAAGCCTACCTCATCAATTCCTCCAATATTTTAGGCGTGAGAGAATCCCGCAGGATAATCGGTATGAAAACCTTGAAAGGCATTGACGCCATAAACTGCGAAAGGCCACCGGATTCGGTTGCCTACGGTTCCTATTCCATCGACATACACGACCCTACTGGGCGGAGAAAGGCTGTGGGCGGCTGTCTCAAGGGTCCCTGTTACGGTATTCCTATCGGCTGCTTGATTTCAAAAAATTTGCCAAACCTTTTAGCGGCGGGCAGATGCATTTCAGCCGACCATGTGGCTCATTCCAGCACAAGGATAGAGGGAACCTGCATATTAACCGGGCAAGCCGCGGGAACCCTTGCGGCGTTGGCTGCGGCAAAGCACAAAACCCCGGATAAAATCCCGGCGGAGGATGTAAGGAAAAGACTTGAGGCAGACGGAGTTGTCATTTACTAAACAGATTTACAAACAAAACGAAAAGAGGATTAGGGGAAAATTCGATGGAAATCGTAACTGTTCAAACGGATGTTTTGGTAATCGGTGCGGGATTGGCGGGCATTTGCGCCGCCACCGCCGCAGCCGGTGAAGGTTGCCGCGTGATTTTGACGGAAAAAACACAGGTTTTGGGCGGAAATTCCGGTCCGGATGCCGGGGTTCATCCCTCGGGCGCGCACCGTTTTCACACCTTCGCGGCCGAAACCGGGATTATCGGGCAGATCACCGAAACGGCGGCATGGAGATTGGCAAAAAATGATTCGGTTTGGCACCATTACAACACCTCACCCTTGTGGGATTCCGTGCTGGACAGTGCCCTGCGGGAAGCGGGGGTTACGGTTTGGCGCAATCATTTTGCCCATGAACCCGAAATGGACGGTAGCCGCATTGCGGCGGTGCGGGTGATTGACACCGGCGCTTACCGGGAAAGACAGGTGCTTGTGAAGACGGCGGTGATTGACGCTTCGGGGGACGGCAATATTTCAGCGCTTGCGGGTGCGCCCTTTGTGACAGGGCGGGAAAGCCGCGGAGAAACAGGGGAACGTTTGGCTCCCGAACAGCCGGACAGCGATACATTGGGCAGCAGCGTGGTGGCAATGGTGAGGAAAACCAATGGCCGGGTGGAATTTATTGCGCCGCCCGGCACGCCGCCGTTTCATCCCGGATATTGGGAAACTGCTGTTTTTAAACCCGGTGAAAATGATACATTGGCTTATTTTTTTCCGAGCGAAACCGGCGGCGAGCGGGACACGGTGGCGGACGAGGCGGAAATTTATCAAAAATCGCTCGCTCAGGTTTACAGCGCGTGGAATCACATTAAAAATATTTCATGCAAAGAGGAAGCAAAAAACTGGGAGCTTTTTTGGATCGGATCCCGGCTGTGCAAACGGGAAAGCCGCCGCTTTTTGGGGGACTATTTTCTAACCGAAACCGACGTAGAGGCGGGAACA
>JAISRF010000025.1 GCA_031273775.1 Oscillospiraceae bacterium | reverse complement strand
CGCTATGGAATAAAAATATTTGTCGGCGCCCTTGTCCAAATATTGCATGGCCTTGGTTACCTCGTTCTGCTGAAGAGCCGCCCGACCCATTCCACGGTAAGCCAGCGTCATGCCGCCGTTTTCGTTTAGCACCTTTTCCCACAAGGTTTCCGCCTCTTGGTACAGACCCAGATTGTAGCATTTCAAAGCTCCGCGGACGTTTTCTATATAAGCGCAGGGTGAAAAAACGGTCACGGAGCCGTCCTGCCGGTCGAGCACTAAATAGGACGCCTCCCATTTTTCCAGGGCGGAAACCTCGGTGAACTGGCCCTTCAGACTGCCCGAGCCTCCAAAAATCGCAATGAGGTCGCATTCCTGCGTATACTGATAAACCCGGTTGGTGTTCGCATCCAGGACGCTGATGACGCCCTCGCCGTCCACATGCACGTCAGCCAGCGCGTTTTCAGCGGCCTTGCCGTCCTTCACCGTAAGCTCCGCGTCACCAAAGCGCTCACCTGCGCCAAGGTTGTGTGCCGATTTCAATATATTGACGCCCATCAGGTTGTTTTTTTTCAGGTCTCCGCCCTCTCCCGCCTGAGGGGCGGTGGTATAAATAAAATCGTCGGCGTCAATATACAGGTTGTTGTAGGGCTCCGGCAGAGATTTTTCAACGTTTTCCTTTTGTTTGTCGGTAAAAACGGATTTCCACAGGGACAAAAGCCAGGTGCTCAAGGTGTTTTCCACCTCGTTCGGCGCAAAGAAAGAGCGGAAAACGCCATCGGCGGAAAAGCACATAATCCCCTGATAAATCGATGAGGAAACCACATAAATGTTCCCGAGGGAATCAACCGAGACGCGCTCCGGTTTGAAATCATACGTTTCCCGCACCCCGGTCAGATCCCGGCCTAGAATTTCCCGCCGGATCTTCGACTGCCCGTCAACCGCGATTACGCGCCGGTTTCCCGTATCGCAGATATACAGTAGCCCGTCCGTTCCCATAAACACGCCCTGCGGGTTTTGCAGGCTCTGCGCCTCGTTCTCCAGCCAAACCGTTTTGATTTCCGATAACAGCGTCCACGCGCCGTCCAAAATCAATACGCGGGAATTCCCGGTATCCGCGATGTACAGCATGCCCTCACGATCCACAAACAGATCGGCAGGCTCGCTCAAGGCCGACGTCCCGCTGTTTTGCGCAACCCATACGCGCTCAACCGCGTATGCCGCCGGCGCGGGAATGGAAACGCCCTTTTCGTCGTACTGATAGGCGGTCTGCCGCTCCAGCCCCGAAACGTCCGTCGCGCAGAAAAGCGCCGCAACCGTGACCAGCGCCGTACATAACCGGAGGACTTTCATCGCTTTCACCTGTCTCCTCTCTCCGTCCGCGCGAAAACGGAGGTGTCCCGAATTTCTCCCGCGCGGCTTGACGGATCATTCTTTAATGCCGGAATGCGCCATGGTTTCCACAATAGCGCCTTGCGCAAGCAGAAAAATAATCATCGGCGGCAGCATCAACAGCAACGACAGAGCCGCCGTGACACCCGACCGAACAATGCCCGCAGCACTGAGCTGCGTCACCATGACGGGAAGCAGCTTCAAGCTTTCACTGTAGACAAACTGCGCGCCTGTCTGATTCCACAGGCTGATCACCGTAAAAATGATCAACGTCAGCCATGCCGGCTTCACCGATGGAAACACAATGCGGAAAAAAACGCCGCGCTCGCTGCACCCGTCAATCCGCGCCGCCTCCAGAACCTCATCCGGAAAACCGCTGATAAACTGCATCATCAAAAACACACCGAAGGAACCGCTGACGGACGGTAGGATCAGGGAGCCGTAGCCATCGATCAGACCGGCTTTTGACAGGAGAATATATTGCGGCAGCGCCGCCACTTCGGGCCGGAATAAAATGGCGGACACGATCACTTTTTTCAGAAGCTTTTGTCCCTTAAATTGGCGCTTGGAGAGCGGATAGGCCGCCATGGAGGCGATCAGTACATAAATCACCGTACCCGCGAGCGTGGTGAAAACGGTGTTGAAGACATACCGTTCCAAAGGAACCAGCGCCTCGGCCTGAACGCGGATAATGTCCGTGAAATTGCTCCAGGTGGGGTTGTAAACCATAAAGCGCGGCGGGAACAAAAACAACTCCTCCACTGGTTTAAACGCGTTGATAACCGAATAGTAAAAAGGCAGCGCCGTAAAGGCTCCCAACACAAGCAAAAAGAAAAGGGACAGCGCTTTGCCGAAGACGGAGCGCGTCAGACGCTTTGATCGCATGACGTGCATCCCCTCTCCTTCCCGGAAAAGGCGCGCAGACCGCGGCTGATCAACGCCCACGAGCCTAACATAATGGTGAACAACACGACCGCGACGGCGCTGGCATACCCCATTTCCAGCCGCTGTGTTCCGTGATCCAGAATATGCAGCAACAGCGTGTGGGTGGAATAATCGGTACTCGGATTTCCCGTCAGTGCCGCGTTTTGCGCACCGATGGCAAACGCGCTGGAAACGGAGAGCACCGCACCTATCAAAAGCTGCGGCGTCATTTGCGGCAGGGTGATATACCAAAGCTCCTGCCAGCGGTTTTGCAGACCGTCAATGGAGGCAGATTCGTAATAAACTGGATTTAGTTGCTTGAGCCCCGCCACGAAAGCCAGAAACCCGTTGCCCATACTCATCCACAGCACAACGATAACCACCACGTAGAAATTATAAGACGGATCGGTCAGCCAGTAAATCGGTTCCCGGAGCAGGTTGGCGGACAGTAAAAAGCTGTTGATTACCCCGTATGAATCGTTACTGAACAGATAGGTCCATATCACATACACGCTACCCACCATGGAAGGGGAATAAAACAGGAAGGTCAGTGCGCCGCGCGTCCCTTTGCTGAAATCGTTGATAAACCACGCCGCCGCAAAGCTGAGAACATAACCGACCGGCCCGGTCACCAGCGCGAAAAGCAAGGTGTTAGATAACGACTTAATGAAAATATCGTCGTCCAGAAACATGCGCAGATAATTGGCGATCCCTAAAAAACGCGCGGGTTGAAGCATATTGTAATTGGTAAAGCTGACGGCAACGGAAATTCCGACCGGAATCAGCGTGAACAGAACGAACGGAATCAGCCAAAAGGAGAGCATAAACCAGCTTTCGCCGCTTTTACCCGAAAAAGCGCTTTTTTTTCTCATGACCGACCCTCCTTTTTTCTCTGCGGATTGATTTTTTCAGTCCAGCCCCAGCTCACCGCGTTTTCTGGTCAGCTCGCCGTCAATTTCCTGACCGTAGCGGTAGATGACGTCCCGGGGACTTTCAAAGTTGTAAACCACCCTGCGGAACGCGTTACTCAGATTCCTCGTCACAAAATAGGAGGCCGGCGTCTGGGGAATATCCCAGACCGATTTCCATTGTCCGGCAAGAACCTCCCGCTCTTTTTCCGTCCAGAAGACGGTCTCAAGGGTTTCAGTGTTTGCGGGATAATACCTTGACGAAACGCCAATGCGGGTCTCGCTGGCCAGCGCGAACCGGTTTTGCGTTTCGGTTGAGGTCCACCAATCCGCGAAATCAAGCCGTGCGCCGTAATCCCTGGTTCCGGTGCTCCCGATGATGACCGCGCCGGTGGTGACCGAGGACTGCGCGCGGTTCAATTCGCCGCTCCGCTCCGTTGCCGGTATCTGAGCCATCGTCCAAAGACCTCTGACCTCCGGCGCGGCCACCGAAAGCTGGCTGTAAAAGCTGACAGGCGCCATGATCAGCGGCATCTGACCCGAACGGAACCGGTTGAGCATATCGAAGGAAACCGGGAGTTTATAGGTTTTGTATAAATCGGTCCACCGGGTAAACGCCTCCACCGCGCTTTGGCCGGTCAGCAGGGTGTGGCTGCGTTCCCCGTTATACAACTCGGCGCCCTGCTGCAGCAAAAACATCTCAAAGGTCTGGGGAGACTCCGCGATTCCGGTCTGCAGGTGTTCAATCTGCAGCCGCTTTACGGTTCGGTAAAAGTCCTGCCAGGTATCCGGAACGGTCAGACCATACTCCGAAAAGATGTCGGTGCGGTAAAATAACATCTGAAAAACCTGAATTTCGGGTAACGCGTATAGCTTTCCGTCCGTCTCAAAAGCAACCAGCGACGAGGGGGCAAAGCGCGATTTGACTGATTCAAAGCTTTCCATCCCGTTCATTGGAACCAGCGCGCCGCGGTAATAAAGGTTGGCAACGGTTTCCTTCGGTGTAAAAAGCGCCGCGTCCGGCCCCTTTCCGGAGGCAATGGCCTGAATCAGAACGCCGGAATCGACCAGCGATAGATCGGCGTAAACACCCGTTTTTGACGAATAGGAGTTCAGAAGCAGTTCGTTAACTATCTGCGCGTGTTCACGACCGACAGTAAAGCCTGTGCCGCCCCCGCAGACCCATATATTCAGCCGCTCCCGCGCGTCGCCGCCGGACGGGTCGCCAAGGGACTGATAATCCCGTACAAAGGAATTGAAGAAGCTTTGCAAACGAAACCGGAGCACCGGCCAAATCCCGTAAGTATTGGCAGCCTCCTTCGGCGTTTCGGTCGCCCGCAGCACCAGATAGTCCAGTTCCAGCGGCGATGTCTCCAAAGCGCCCAGTATGACGGACAGGGTGGAAAGCCGGGAACGGAAATAAGACAAATCCCTGGAAATGTCCTTCGGATTCTCGGCCATTTTGTTCAGAATCCGAACGGTTTCGTTTACCTGAGCGACATATGATCCGCCGCTCTTTCCGGCGTTGCTTAAAATCCCGGCGGCGACCGAAAGAACCCCGGCGCTGTTTTGCAGCGTGTCTGTCAGTCCCGCGACAGATTGATCAAGATCATAATCTCGTAGCGGATCCACCGTTTCTCCGACGATCACGTTGATCTTATTGGAAAGTCGGTTCAAATCCGCGATCACGCCCTTGAAGGAGGCGATGGCTTTTTCAACCGGTTCCAGCGTGACCTCCAGTGAAAGCCGGCATTCTCCCCGCTCCAGATAAAACGCGAACTCTCCGCTGTCGTCCCCCGGCGTTTTAACCGTAAAGTTCTTTGCCGCCGGAAAGGCCACAGTCCTTAATTCGTCAAACGGTATCTCATCGTTGATTTTAACGGTACGGTAAACCGTCATGCCGTCAATCACATTTTGGCGATAATAAAAATCAAAGCTGTACCAGCCTTCCGCCGGAACGTCAAAGCGCCAGGAGACCCACTGGCCTTCTTTGGAAAACGAGCTTCCCGCAAGCAGATTGTAACGAATGGCGGTCGCGGAATTGGGGCTGATATTCGGAGAGCTTCTGTCGTAAGCGATGGAAATATTCAAATCGCTTTTTTGATAAGACAATTCCGCTTCCTGCCGATGGCTGTAGTCCGGCGCTTTTGCGAAGGGATGCTCCGAGCGGTACTGACCGTAGGTTTTTTGTCCTACCGCCGTAATCCGGATAAAACGGATGGTCGCGCTCCCGCTCAGCCCCGTGATATAAAGGCGGCGCGTCCCGCTGCCCAATGTGTATCCAGCCGCGCCGGAAGGCCGCAGACTGACTGTCCGCCATACATCAAGCTCGGTCTGATCGGGAATCAGTTCGTTTCCGTAGCTGTCCCGCGACAGTTGCCCGTCTTCATACCGGTAGCTGTAAACGCGCGTCAGGGTGAACGCCCCGTCTTGTTCCGGCGCATACGGACTGTCGAAGGAAACACCGATTTCCGGGGCGTTGTGACCACCCTTCTCCGGACGGTAATCAATTTGCAGCGCATAAGCGCCGCCCGAATCCAGCGAAAAATTAAAGATGCGGGTTTGCTCTGCCGAAATCAAAATTTCCTCGTCCGCAACGCTGATCGGAACTTCCCGGAGCTCCGGCGCTTCCGCGCCCGGCAGCTTGCTTTGTTCGGGGAACGGCGTCACGGGTTCCGGCTCCGCCGCCCGCGCGGTCGGCAGACACAGCGTCAAACTGAACGCTAAAAGCATCCCAAGCAGTTTTTTTATGTCGCTCACCCGCCTTCGTTAACCTGTTATCCGTTTAAGACCAAAATCGGCTCAACCGACCAATCCGGTTTTGTCGATGCTGTTGGTAAAGAACCTTTGAATGAGCAAAAACACGAGGAGTAGCGGCAGGATCATCAGCAGACACGCTGCCTGTTCCAGAGGAATAAACCGGTAAGCGTTTTGCTCGGCGATGGGGAGGATCACGCTCGCGGCTGTCCGCAGGCCGGCGATATCCATCGTCATCGTTCGAAACGAGCTGAGAAAAGCCGCGGCCGAATAATAATCCGTCCAATACCAGACTACCGAAAAAATCCCGGTGATTAGAAACGCGTTGGACGCGCTGGGCACCATGATCCGTAGATACGTGTGAGCGCTGCCGCAACCGTCAACCAGCGCCGCTTCCTCAATTTCCTTCGGTATTGAGGCGTAGATCTGACGGAAAATCAAAATGGACAGCCCCGCGCGAAGCCCCTGCCCAAACAAGGCGGGAATCACAAAGCTCAAGGGTCCGTCCAGCATGGAAATGCCGGATCCCTTGCCTGTGATCGCCCGGATCAGGCCGAAAAAATCAAAATCCCGCATCAGTATATAATTCGACAGGTTCAGCATTTGCGGCGGCACCATGACGGTAAAAACGACCAGCGCAAATAAAACGCGGTTTCCCCTGAACCGGAACCGTCCGAACCCGTAGCCCACGGTGGAGGTAACGACAAGCTGACACGCCGCCGCGCTGACCGTAATGATCAGCGTGTGCAACATTGCGCTTCCAAACCCCATATGGTTCAACAAGATATCGGCGTTTTCAAGGGTTAGGGTTTTGGTGATCCACACCACCGTCACATCGTAAAAATCCGTATAAGACCGAAAAGCCATGCCGGTCATATAAATGATCGGATACAGGATGATAAACAAAACGCAAACAAGAAAAAACCAGCGCAACCAAAAGCCGGCGATTTTGCCCAGATAATACGCCGCCGAAATGTCCGCGGAACCGGATTCGCGCCGAGTTCCGGTAACAGCCTGTTTTTCCACAGCGCCAGCCTCCATTCTCTGTGATTACCGGTTCTTTTTTAAAAACGGATTGAACGCCAGAAAGGTAAGCCCGAGGGCGGCGGTCATGACCAGAAAATAAATCCATGACATCGCCGCTGCGTAATCGTATTGCAGACTGTGATTGGCCGCGCTCGAAATATACCGGATCACGTTGTTGTCAAAGCTTGAAAACGAGTCGATGACGGTATATACGGTGTTGACTAACACAAAGGGTAGCGATACCGGAAACGTGACCTTCCAGAAGCTTTCCCATGCCGTCGCGCCCTCAATCTGCGCCACCTCATAATAGGAACGCGGTACCGCCAGCAACGCCACCAGAAAAATAAACGTCTGCACCGTGCTTTTCCATACCAGATCGGCGATATTGGTGACCAGCCTTGACAGCAAATCCACAATCTGCTGGGGGAAGCCCGATTCAAGCAGGGTGTCCATTAAATCGGTGGTATTAAACAGCGACGAACCGGTATCGGACAAGCCCATGACCACCTCGCCGGCATTCTGCCTGATGAGGGTTGTGATCACACTCGCGCTGACAATTAGCGGCAGAAAAAAGGCCACGCGCATGATCGTCCGCCCCTTAAAGGTATAACTGAGTAGCAGACCGGAAATCAAGCTGAAAAATACCGTCATCGGCACCGTCAGCAGATTGGTCACAGCGCCGGTTAGATACATGGGGAAACGACCGTCTCCCGTCAGGGCGTTTTTATAATGCGTCCACATATCCTCCATTGGAAGCAGGCTCATCCCGCCCGCATTCAGCTCAAAGCTTGTGAACGACAATTGTATAAGTTGCGCAATCGGTTGCAAAAAAAACAGCGCAAAACCGAGGAGCCACGGCAGGATATATAAATACCCGATCGCTTCTCTGCTTGTTTTTAGCGTGACGCGTTTCACAATTTGTCACCTGCCGATTGATGTTTGTTCTCTAACCGCCGTGCCGCGTGACCGCGGCGCTAATCGGATAATCGGATCGGGATCCCGCCTTTTTGACGGGATTCCTCCGCCGCGAACGCAACGTAATGACTGGTCAACGACTGCTCAAGCAATGCCGGCGAACCGCCACCCTTTCCACGAACCAGATCTATGAAGTGCTTTATCATGAGCATATCCCCGCCGCCGTGCCCGCTGCCGCTTTCTTCCGCGTCCAGACAGATGGTTTCCGGCTCCCGGCCGTACCGGATAAGCTCAAGCTTGTTTTTGTTCACCGAACCGACCGCCTCGCCCTTGGTTCCCATAATGTGTATGGAACGGTAACACTCCTGCGAAAAGGCGCACACTGAAAAACCGATGGTAGCGCCGCCCTCCGTCTCGATCGTCACCTGCTGATGATCCGCAACGTTGTTATCGCAATAATAAACACACCGACCATAAGGACTGACGGCTAAGGCGTCCTTGATGCCTTTTTCAGTGATATCCTGTGTTAACGCACTCAGTAAAAAGCTGCCTTCCCCGCAAAAACCAATTGAATAGAGCTTTTCAACATCGTAAACGCAGCTGTCCTTCACCTTGCAACCATCAAGACACCGTTTGGCGGAGCCGTCTGGCGCGTTTTTTTCATTGAACCAGTACAACCCTCCCTGCGATGAAACCGTCCGGCAGGGTTTTCCCGCCAGCCATAGCAGCGTGTCGATATCATGACAGCACTTTGCGAGTATAAGCGGGCTGGATTCGTTTGAATTTCGCCAATTCCCCCTTACGAAGGAATGTGAAAAATGCCAATATCCGATGTGCTCGCTGGAATTAATATGTACGATTTCCCCAAGCTCGCCGCTGTCAATCAATTGTTTGAGGGTTTGATAAAAAGGTGCGTAGCGCAAAACGTGGCAAACCACGACTTCTTTTTTATAGCGCCGAGCCACTTCCGTTAAGCGTTTACATTCGCTGACGCTCGGTGAAACGGGCTTTTCAAGCAACAGATGATACCCCTTCTCCAGCGCCGCAACCGCGTGCTCCACATGCTCCCGATCCTGCGTACAGATGAAAACGGCGTCCGCGAAGCGAGGCTGAGACAACAATTCCTCGGCGGAAATAAAAACCGCGTTTTCGGGCAAGGTATACTCGCCGCTCATTTTTTTTCTTTTGATCTCAGACGAATCCGCGCAGCCCGCGATCCTCAACTGTTCAGGATGTAACTTACTGTAGCTTGCGTAATACTGACCCCGGTTTCCGCAGCCGAGCACTGCGACCGAAACAGGTTCCATCCGGTCAATTCCCCCCGTAATGATTAACTCTTTTCAAGTTATTTTAGCATATTAATAAGGAATCGTCTATTGCCAAATGGAACCAATTCATGGTATAATGTAACTATTTTGATAGAAAATATTGGAAAGGAAAATAGGTATGAGCAGTGGCAGAGCGGACAATAAATTGAAGAATTGAAGCCTGCGCCAACAGCGTAGCGGATGACGAGGAAGAGCACCGTAACTTGCTTTCCACGCTGACCTACTTACAAAACCAACAAAAATTTTTTAACTGTTGATTTTCCCGTGAAACAGTCGTATAATAACACTTGCAATCATAAAGCCAATGCGCTCCGCCGTGCGCAAGAGATTACGGATTGTGTGTTGTTTTTCTTTTTATTTACGTAAAGCAGTTCATGTGATACTAACCTCTAACTTCCAAAAAAAGGAGGGGTTCCGCTTGGCAAATCGCGCAAGGCTGATGGAAATAATTCTGGTGGCGCTGGGTCTGACGGCTTCGGCTGCTCTGATTTTTTATAATGTGCTTTCCGCGCCCCGGCTTTCATCGGCGAACACGGTCACCTCTGCTTTTTCCTATGAGCAAACCATGGAGGAGCCTGAGGAACCTGAAGAACCTGAAGAAATTCCGAAGGACGATCCGGAAGAATCCGCACCCGCCGCGACATCCTTCGCGAAAAGTCAAGCTTCCTCTCCGCTTACAACCTCAAAAAAAGCCGTTACTTCTCAAAAAAGCGGCCTTCCCGTTAACATCAATATCGCCGGCGTGGAGGAATTGAAGCAGCTGACCGGGGTCGGCGATGTCAAAGCCCGTGCCATTATTGCCTACCGGGATGAAAACGGCCCCTTCCAATCCCCGGAGGATTTAATTAAAGTAAAGGGAATCGGCGAAAAAACCCTTGCCAAACTCCTACCGTATATTACGGTTGGGTAGTTGCGTATAGCGGCGGATCTCGTGTCTGTCCAATAATAAAAACCCAATAAACATTAGGGAGCAATATATGAAAAACCGAGGCTTGGGGCGCGGTCTTGACGCCCTGTTTTCCCAAAACGCCGGTGACAATCTCACGGTGGCTGAACTGCGGATTGCGGACATTGAACCCAACCGCGGACAGCCCCGCACAGTGTTCGACGAGGAAGCGCTGGCGGAACTGTCCGAAAGCATAAAAATTCAAGGTGTAATCCAGCCGATTGTGGTGCGTCCCCTTGCCGGGGGCGGGTATCAGATTGTGGCGGGGGAACGCCGCTGGCGCGCGGCGCGGTTGGCGGGGCTGGAAACCGTGCCGGCGGTAATCCGCGAACTGACCGACGAGCAGACCATGGAAATGGCGCTGATTGAGAACCTGCAAAGGCAGGATCTAAACCCCATGGAAGAGGCGCTGGGGTACAAATCCTTAATTGAACGATGCCGTCTTACTCAGGAAGATGTCGCCGCGCGGGTAGGAAAATCACGGGTGGCGGTGACCAACGCTCTTCGGCTTTTGCAGTTGCCGGAGGAAGTACAGGCGCTTTTGGGGCAAGGCAAAATATCCGCCGGTCATGGCCGGGCTCTTTTGATGTTTGAGGATTCCCAAGACAGACGGCAAGCGGCCGAAAAGGCCGCGGGCGGCTGTTCCGTGCGGGAACTGGAGCGCCTTGCAAAGAGCAGGAAAGCCGATGTGGAAAACGGTAAACCCGCGCCGCAGGCTCCGCCCAGGGATACCTTCATCCGAGAAATGGAACTGGCCATGATCACAGAACTCGGGCGGCGGGTAATGATCCGCGGAAGCGAAATCCGCGGCATAATTGAAATTGAATACACCGGACGTGATGATTTGACGGCGCTGGCCAACAAGCTGACCACGTAATCTTTAAGACAGTTTTTCAGAAACTAAATGAATTGAAAGTTAAAGCAAAGGGAGAATAAATCCATGCTCAATATAAAAACCGTCCGGGCAAACCCGGAAGCGATCAAATCCGCCATGAAAAACCGCAATGCAGATTTTGACGCGCAGATCGACTGTCTGCTGGAACTGGATTCTACGCGGCGGGAGTTGGGCGTAAAATCAGACATGCTAAAGTCCCGACAAAATCAGGCGTCAAAGAAAATCCCGCAAATCAAGAAAAACGGCGGAGACGCCGCCCCGCTGCTGGGGGAGATGAAAACCCTCAGCGAGGAAATTAAGAATCTGGAGGGCGAACTTACGGGTGTGGAGGACAAACAGCGTAACCTGCTGCTGACTCTCCCGAACATTCCGCATGACTCGGTACCCGTGGGCAGGGACAGTGACGGAAATGTAGAGGTGCGCCGCTGGGGTACACCCCGCGAATTTGAGTATGAGCCTCTTCCCCACTGGGATTTAGGAAATAAACTGGAGATTTTGGACGCGGAGGCAGCCGCGAAGGTCACCGGTACACGTTTCACGTTTTACAAAGGGCTGGGCGCGCGATTAGAACGCTCCGTTTGCAACTTCTTTCTCGACACGCACACCGGGCACGGCTATACGGAGATTTTTCCGCCCTATATGGTCAACCGCACCTCCATGACCGGCACCGGGCAGCTCCCCAAATTCGAGGAAGACGCATTCCGACTTGCCAATATGGACTATTTTCTCATTCCCACGGCGGAGGTGCCCGTAACCAACCTTCACCGGGATGAGATTTTGGACGGCAAAACGCTCCCGATAAAGTACTGCGCTTATTCGGCCTGTTTCCGCGCCGAGGCGGGCAGCGCCGGACGGGACACAAGGGGGCTCATTCGCCAGCACCAGTTTAACAAGGTGGAACTGGTAAAGTTCGCTGACCCCGCCGATTCCTATGGTGAGCTGGAATCCCTGACCGCGGACGCAGAACGGGTCTTACAGTTGCTGGGTCTGCCCTACCGTGTGGTCTGCCTGTGTACTGGCGACATGGGCTTTGCCTCCGCGAAAACCTACGATATTGAGGTCTGGATGCCGTCCTACGGGCGGTATTTGGAAATTTCCAGCTGTTCCAATTTCGAGGACTTTCAGGCGCGGCGGGCGTCTATACGCTTCAAAAACGATGTGAAGGACAAGGCGACTCTGGTTCACACGCTCAACGGCTCCGGCGTGGCGGTCGGGCGCACGGTGGCGGCCATTTTGGAAAATTTCCAAAATGGCGACGGAAGTGTGACGGTACCGGAGGTTTTAAGGCCGTATATGAGAACGGATACGATAACAAGGAACAGGTAATGATTTACGCCGCGGAGAAGAACCGTTTCATATCCCGATTCGCAAGCACTCCCTCACGCGTTCCAGTACCCCTTCCGGCACTGCCCGAAGCGGAATGCACAGCAAGTGACCGCCCTCAGCTTGGGTGGCGAAAACCCCGCCGCCCTCAAACACGCGGCAGGTTTCATCCAAAGGCACGCTCCACTTGACGAAAAAGCCCTCCACGTCAATTTTGCCGGTGGAAACGCTCACATCCAGCCGGGTTCCGTCCGCGAAAGCGGCGGCTCGGCGCTTTAACGTTTTTCTGGGTAGAAGTACGGGAACGGGTGCCGAGATAAGGGAAATCACGGCGAAAAAATAATATTGAAATTGCTTGGGGTCAAGGACGGCGTACACGGTGAACAGCACAAACAGCGCCGTGAGCAATCCGGTCTGGATGGCGGATTTTACCGGCTTTATGCCGCTCTTTCCGGAAATGGTGAGCGCGGCGGCGATTTCCTCCGTGGTCAAAACATAGGACAAGCGAATCGGTTTTATTTTTAAGTTCACCCACTCTTTCCGTTAATCGTGGCATTCCTTGGAATATTGGTTACTGTTAACTATCTTCACACGTCCAAATACTGCACGTTCAGCGCGTTTTGCTCAATAAATTCACGGCGCGGTTCCACATCGTCGCCCATCAGCACATCGAACACGCCGTCGGCCTTTTCAAAATTTTCCAGTTCCACCTTTAAAATGGTACGAAAATCAGGATCCATGGTGGTTTCCCACAGCTGTTCGGCATCCATCTCGCCCAAGCCCTTGTATCGCTGAATATCGGCACTTCCACCCAATTCCGCAATATATTTATCCCGCTCCTCCTCGGTAAAGGCATAGAAAAACCGTTTTCCCTTGCTCACTCGAAACAGCGGCGGCTGGGCTAAATATATGTTGCCGTTTTCCACCAACTGCGGCATGTATCGGAAGAAAAACGTGAGCAGTAAAGTACGGATATGCGCCCCGTCCACGTCGGCATCCGCCATGAGAATAATTTTGCCGTACCGGAGCTTGGAAATGTCGAAATTCTCGCCGATTCCCGTTCCCAGCGCAATGACCACCGGGGTTAGCTTTTCATTGCCGAACACCTTGTCAATCCGCGCCTTTTCCACGTTGAGCATTTTACCCCACAACGACAAAATTGCCTGATAATCACGGTCGCGTCCCTTAATGGCGCTGCCTCCGGCGCTGTCTCCCTCAACAATAAACAGTTCGGTTTTTTCGGGGTCTCCGGAGATGCAATCGGCTAATTTGTCCGGCATCCGCACCTTTGAAAGTCCGGTCTTCTGGCGTTGTAAATCGCGGGCTTTCTGCGCCGCTTCGCGCGCGGTGGAGGCCGCCAGCGCTTTGTCTATGATAGCGCGGGCAAATGTAGGATTTTCCTCCAAAAATGCCTGCAATTGGTCGTTCATCACACCGGTGACATAGGTGCCCATGGCCGTATTACCCAGCTTTGCCTTGGTCTGCCCTTCAAACTGCGCGTCCGTCAGCTTCACGCTGATCACGGCAATCAGACCTTCCTGGATGTCATCGCCCTTGAGGTTGGCGTCGTTGTCTTTGAGCATTTTGAACTTGCGGGCGTGGGCGTTGATCACGCGGGTCAGGCTGTTTTTAAAGGCCGACTCGTGAGTTCCGCCGTCAACTGTGTGAATGT
>JAISRF010000006.1 GCA_031273775.1 Oscillospiraceae bacterium | reverse complement strand
TCGTACGGGGTCGCGGGGAAGCATACTTTCAACCCTGGGATGTGGGCGCAGAGAGCGGTCCAGTCCTGGCTGTGCTGCGCGCCGTATTTGGAGCCGATGGACACGCGGATCACCACGGGCATTTTGATAATCCCGGCGGACATGGACTGCCACTTGGACAGTTGATTGAAAATTTCATCGCCCGCGCGCCCGATAAAGTCGCAGTACATGAGTTCCGCTACAACGCGCCCACCCGCCATGGCGTAACCCACCGCAGAGCCGACAATGGCCGCTTCGGAAATGGGGGAGTTGAACAGCCGGTTGTACGGCAGGGCTTCGGTCAGGCCGCGGTATACCGCGAACGCACCGCCCCAGTCGCGCACATCCTCGCCGTAGGTAATGAGGGTGGGGTCAACATAAAATTTGTCGCGCAGGGCTTCAAACACGCCGTCTCGCAGTTGGTACACCTTGTTTTTAGAAACCGGTTTGCCGTTTTCGTCAAACGCGTAGCGGATTTTCTTGGCAAGTTGCTGTGAACGTGGGTCTTCACCCAGCGGCAGCAGGGTTTCGCAGGGGCGATCCTCCATTTTTTCCCGCTTCCGGTTGGAGAACATAATGCTTTCAATGGCGGCTGGTTCCTTACGCAAATCCATTCGCGGGGATACGGTTTCATCCACTGCCAATTTGCAGATTTTGGTCATAACTGCTTTAATTTCCCCGCGGATAGCCTCGAA
The DNA here is from genome assembly GCA_031273775.1 of Oscillospiraceae bacterium. GTDB lineage: Bacteria > Bacillota > Clostridia > Oscillospirales > Acutalibacteraceae > JAISRF01. The sequence goes on along the minus strand of JAISRF010000006.1, from coordinate 2,218 downwards.
TTCTTCCGCTTCGGCGACCTTGCCATCAACCATGCGTCTCTCAAAATGTTCCAGTACATCTTCCTGAGCCCACGCGTCCAGTTCTTCCTTTGTGCGGTAAGAACCGGAATCGGAAGGGGAGTGACCGGTCATGCGGTAGGTCACCACGTCCAGCAGAACGGGGCCTTCGCCTTTTTCCAAAAGCTCCTTCTTGCGGCGCATACAGTCAATCACCGCCAGCGGGTTGTAACCGTCCACGCGTTCGGCGTGCATCTGGTTGGGCGCTACGCCCGCACCTGCCCGAGCCAGAAAGTCATATCCCATGGTTTCGCCGCGGGTTTGGCCACCCATGCCGTAATCGTTGTTAAAGAAGTTGAAAATCAGCGGCAGACCTTTGTTGTACGGCGGTTCCCACAGCTGTTTAATTTGATCCATCACCGACATCATCATGGCTTCCCATACCGGTCCGCAACCCATGGACGCGTCCCCGATATTGCATATGACAATGCCGCTTTTTTGATTGCAGCGTTTATACAGCGCCGCCCCCAGCGCAACGGTGGCGCTCCCGCCTACAATGGCGTTGTTGGGGTAAATACCAAAGGGGGTGAAGAAAGCGTGCATGGAGCCGCCCAAACCCTTGTTAAACCCGGTTTTGCGGGCGAAAATCTCCGCAAGCGCGCCGTAAATCAGGAATTCGCGGGCAAGTGTTTTAACCGACGTTTTGTCAGCGCTGCCCTCGACCGCTTTCAAAACCGCGCCGCCGAAAAAGCTTTCCATTACCTCAAGCAGGTCTTTTTCGGGGAGCTTTTCGATGGCGGAAAGACCTTTGGCCAAAATCTCGCCGTGACTGCGGTGAGAGCCGAAAACAATATCGGCAGTGTCCAGCAGATATGCCTGCCCGACTGCCGAAGCCTCCTGTCCCAAGGATAGGTGCGCGGGACCGGGATTGTTGTATTCCACGCCGTTGTAGGCGTTAGTGGTCTTGATGGAATACAGCATGGTTTCGAATTCACGGATAATGGCCATGTCGTGGTAAATCCGCAAAAAATCGGCTTTGGTATAAAGTTTTTGTTCTTCGGCGACGGTTTTGGAATATTGATTGACGTCAATATCCTCAAAGTGGATTTTTCCGGGCTTACGGAGAATTTTCGGGTCAACAAATTGGCTTTTTGGCATGGCTTAAGCACTCCCTAATGTTTATAAATATGAATTTGTTTAACTCGCGATTATTTAATTGCAAATATCGCTTCTCTTATAATTTCGCAAACGGTGGGGTGGGGGAACACAATTTCTTTCGCGTCGGAAATCCGGTACTCACTCTCCACCAGAATCCCGGCGGCAATAATTATTTCCGAGGCATAACCGCCGATGAGATGAGTGCCGATAATCCTTCCGGTGTCCGCGTCTGCAATCACCTTGCAAATGCCGTCCCCATGCGCGTTTTCGGCCAAATACCGCCCGGAATACAGCATGGAAACTCTGCCGACTTTTACATTTATGCCCTTGGCCTTGGCGGTTTCCTCGGTTTCGCCCACGCCGGCGGCTTCGGGGTTGGTGTAAATGACAGCGGGGATAGCGCCGTAACGCATGACATCGCGCTTGCCTAAAATGTTGTTGACGGCGACCTCCGCCTCACGGTAGGCTGTGTGTGCCAGCATGGATACGCCGTTCACGTCGCCCACGGCGTACAGCCCGGCAATGTTGGTCTGCATTTTGCCGTCGGTTTTAATCGCGCCGCCCTCAAGCAGCACGTTCAGCGTTTCCAACCCGAAACCGGTTGTAACCGGACGCCGACCGATGGACAGCAGAACCTTGTCCGCCTGTGCGGTTTGGGCTTTGCCGTTTTCCTCATAAATCACCGCGCCGGGTCGAACCTCCGTGACCTTGCAATTCAGCTTAAATTGTACACCCTTTGCCTCGTAATTTTTTTGTAAAATCGTGGAAATTTCGCTGTCGGTGGGCCCCGCGATTTTACCGAGCATTTCAATTACGGTAACTTCGGAACCCACGGAATTGTAATAAGAGGCCATTTCCATCCCGATTACCCCGCCGCCGATAATGGCAAGGCGTTTGGGAATTTCGGTCAGGTCAAGAATCCCGCGGTTGGTGAGTGTGAAGCCGCTTTCCAGACCCTCTTTAAGTCCGGGAATGGGTGGTATGGCAGGTTCGGAACCGGTGGCGGCAATCAGTTTTTTTCCGGTGTGGATTTCGCCGTTTGCCTCCACGTTAAACCCTTCGG
>JAISRF010000225.1 GCA_031273775.1 Oscillospiraceae bacterium | reverse complement strand
TGCTCCCCGGAATAGACGGGCTGACCGTGTGCCGGGAACTACGCAAAAAGAGTTCCGCGATTGGTATTATTATGTTAACCGCGCGCACACAAGAAATGGACAAAGTGAGCGGTCTTATGCTGGGCGCGGACGACTACGTTTCCAAGCCTTTTTCCCCTTCCGAGCTGGTGGCGCGCGTGGACGCGCTTTACCGCCGTGTGGAAATGTTGCAAAGCAACGCGAAAAACCGTCCAGGCGACGAAGAAATTACGCTGGAGGAATTCACACTTAACACCCGTCGGCGCACCCTTTTCAAAAACGGTGAAAGCATTGAGTTAACCCAGGTAGAGTACCAGATTATTGAGTATATCTTCACCAACCCAGACACCGCGCTTGACCGGAATGACATCTTGAACCGGGTTTGGGGCGACGCGTATTTCGGCGAAGAAAAAATTGTGGACGTGAACGTCAGACGCCTGCGGATGAAAGTGGAAGACGAACCTTCCCTGCCCAGGCACATCGTCACGGTTTGGGGGATGGGGTACAAATGGGTGGCGAAACCCTAACGCGAAATTCCGAATTTTAACCCCCCCGGAGGTTCTGCCATGCAGATGATCATCAAAGTGAAAGGTATTACCAGGCGTTGGATTTTCAATGTCCTGACCATTACTTTTGCCCTGATTGTCCTGCTTGCCGTCATTATCTGCCTGCTCATCCGTTCCACCGCTTACAACCGGGTGCGCGGGGATATTTCCGCCCGCATGAACACAGTTACCCTCTGGCTTTCCGGATACACCGCATCCACTTTCGAGGGCGGCGCGCGCACCTTTATTGAGGGTTTTGACGACAAGGGCAAACTGGAAATCCAGATTATTAATTCCGAGGGACAGATTTTCGTCACCACACAGGGCTTCGACCCGCCCCGGGAGGAAATGCCCGATTACCTATCCGCCAAATCAAAAAAAATCAGCGCCGAATGGATTGGAAAAAACGAAAACGGTGAGCGCGTGATAGCGGTCACTTGCTTCTTAAACATGCCTGATATGCCCAATCCGCCGGCCGTGCGTTTTGTGGTGAGCCTGACTTATGTAAACCAGCAAATGATGTTCAATTACTTGATTATATTCGCGGTAGGACTTGGAGTTTTGCTGTTCACGCTCATCTCCGGACTGTATTTTATCAATTCCATTGTACGCCCCATTCAAGAGGTCAACGCGGTGGCGCGAAAGATTGCCATGGGCAATTTTGATTCAAAGCTTCCCGTCCGTGAAAACAGTGAAATCGGCGAGCTATGCGACACCATAAACTTTATGGCCGGTGAACTAAAATCAACCGAGCGCATGAAAAACGAATTTATTTCTTCCGTTTCCCACGAACTCCGGACGCCAATGACGGCCATCAAAGGTTGGGGTGAAACCGTGAGAGAAGCCCTGAACACAGACCCGGAGATTGTACAAAAGGGCTTGTCTGTCATTTTGAGCGAGAGCGAACGGCTTTCCGGGCTGGTGGAGGATTTGCTGGACTTTTCACGCATGCAGTCCGGGCGGTTGTCCTTTAATATGAAACGGATTGACGTGCTGGCAGATTTGACTGAGGCGGTTTATATGTTCCGCGATGTCGCGGCAAAGTCCGGCATTGAGCTGAGTTATATTGAACCCGCATCCGTTTCGCCGATTTTGGGCGACGCGAACCGGCTTAAACAGGTGTTTATCAACATTATAGACAACGCCATCAAGTATACCTCACCCGGCGGCAAAGTGCTGATTGAGGCCCTTGAAACCGATGGATTCATCAAAATCCGGGTGCTGGACACGGGGCGCGGTATTCCTCTGGCGGAATTGCCAATGGTTAAGGAAAAGTTTTACAAGGCGAATAATTCCGTGCGCGGTTCCGGAATCGGCTTGGCGGTCGCGGATGAGATTATCCGTCTGCACAAGGGTGAGTTGGACATTGACAGCGTGGAGGGTGAAGGTACCAGCGTGACCATTATGCTGCCCGCTCTCCCGCGCTCGGAAGAAGACACCGTGGATGCGGCGATTAACGAATTAACAGTGAATAATTAGCAGCTATCAATCGGATTTTACACTAAAAACTGTTAACTCTTTGCTATTAACTAAAAAAGGAATGTGTCATGAATAAAATTAATTCTGATAAAAAGTCCTGTCCCGCTAAAATGACCACCATCGGCGGACAGGCGCTCATTGAGGGCATCATGATGCGGGGGCCGGAACGAACCGCTGTTTCTGTGCGCCTGGCAAACGGCGAAATCGACACAGATTTTTTTGAAACAAAAAAGATTTCGGATAAGATAAAATGCTTGGGCTGGCCGGTAATCCGCGGCGTGGTAAATTACGTTGAATCTATGAAATTCGGATATAAGGCGCTCATGCATTCTGCGGAAAAGGCCGGGCTGGAGAAATCTGATGAATCCGATTCCATGCGGGATTCGGATACCGAGCAGCAAAACGTCCCGGAACCCGATGAAAAATCCAGTCCGCTTTTCACCGTTTTAATGGCAGTTTCTTCCGTGATTGGCGTAGCGATTGCGGTATTTTTGTTCATGGCCTTACCCACCTTCGCTTTTAACTTCCTGGAAACTCGTTTCGCGCCCATCGCCCCCTTTAAGGTGTTCGTGGAGGGCACAATCAAAATCGCGCTGTTCATTGCATATTTGGCGGCGGTTACGCTTATGAAGGACATAAAGCGGGTCTTCATGTATCACGGCGCGGAACACAAAGCCATTTTCTGCTACGAATACGCTGAGGAACTGACAACGGAAAACGTGATGAAGCAAAAGCGTTTTCACCCCCGCTGCGGCACCTCTTTCCTGATTATTATGCTGCTCGTCGCCATTGTGTTCGAGGGAGCGCTGATTATGATTTTTCCGGTTCTTAAAACCTACAACATTTTGTGGATCCTCCTAAAAATCGCACTGATTCTTCCCATATGCGGGTGCGGATATGAACTGATTAAAATCTGCGGGCGGCACTATAATCTGTTCACGCGTATTATCTCCGCGCCGGGACTGTGGGTTCAGCGCCTGACCACTAAAGAACCGGACGAAAAAATGGTTGAGGTGGCCATCACCGCGCTGAAAGCCGTCATACCCGAAAACCCTGAGGTGGACAAATGGTAATTTAGATGTTAGATTTTACGGTTAAGATATCAGATAACGGAAACGGCGGCAACGGGCAAAAAATATTTCGCAAAGCCCGCGAAGCCCTGCAAAACGCCGGGATTGAAAACTTTGAGCCGGAGGCACGGTGGCTGTTTGAACACTTTACCGGCGCAAGGACTTTTGACCCGGTAGAAATTCCCGCAGACAAAGCGGAGACGCTTCGGAGCGCGCTAAAGCGCCGGATTTCCGGCGAGCCACTCCAATATATCCTCGGAGAATGTGAGTTTTACTCACTGCGCATTCTTTGTGAGCCGGGTGTGCTGATTCCCCGCCCGGACACGGAACTCCTTGTGGATATGGCGCTGGAGCGGATAAAAGACGTTAAGAATCCGCGTGTGCTTGACCTTTGCGCGGGTACCGGATGTGTGGCTGTAGCAATCGCCAAAAACCGCCCGGACGCGTGTGTCCGGGCTGCAGATTTATTTGAAAAGCCTCTTGAAGTCTGCCGCAAAAATATAGACAAAAACGGCACTGACAACTGCCGCGTAATCAAATTGGATGTGTTATGTAAGCCTGAGCGACCGCTTGATTTTGATTTGATTACCGCCAATCCGCCCTACATTAAAACATCCGATTTGGCGGGCTTGCAGAGGGAGGTTTTGGCGGAACCGCAGGAAGCGCTGGACGGCGGCGCGGACGGTTTGGTGTTTTATCGGAGCCTGTGCGAAAATTTTCTGCCGCTAATCAAGCCCGGCGCGGCGTTGGCGGTCGAGGTTGGACATGACACCGCAGACGAGGTGTTTAATATGTTATGTAAACACCTTGGCAATGTAAATCGTCAAAAGGATTTGAGCGGAATTGTCAGGGTAATATCAGGCAAAATTATGAATTGACAAAGAGGAGTTATGTAAACAATGGCAACGAATACAAAAGCCAGGGCGAATGATGAAAAACAAAAGGACGAAAAGCAAAAAGCGCTGGAAACGGCGCTTGCGGCAATCGAAAAAAGCTACGGCGCGGGCGCTGTGATGAAGTTGGGGCAAAACGCCGCCATGAATGTGGAATCCGTTTCAACCGGCTCCATCGGGCTGGATATGGCGCTGGGAATCGGCGGCCTGCCGCGAGGTAGAATCGTTGAAATCTACGGACCGGAATCCAGCGGCAAGACCACCATCGCCCTGCATGTGGTTGCCGAGGCGCAAAAGGCGGGCGGCATTGCCGCGTTTATAGACGTGGAACATGCCCTCGACCCCATATACTCCAAGGCGCTCGGCGTGGACATTGACTCCCTGCTGGTCTCTCAGCCGGACGGCGGAGAGCAGGCGCTTGAAATCGCGGAAAAGCTTATCAGCTCCAACGCGCTGGATGTGCTGGTGGTGGACTCCGTGGCAGCGCTGGTGACACGTGCGGAAATTGAAGGCAACATGGGCGATTCACACGTGGGGTTGCAAGCTCGGTTGATGTCGCAAGCTCTGCGCAAGCTGACGGCGGGCATTTCGAAATCTAACTGTGTGGTCATTTTTATCAATCAGCTCCGTGAAAAAGTCGGCGGAACGGGCGGCTACGGCGGTCCGACCGAAACCACGACCGGCGGGCGGGCGCTCAAGTTTTATTCCAGCGTCCGGCTGGACATCCGGCGCATAGAAACTTTAAAGGTTTCCGGTGAGATGGTGGGAAACCGCACCCGCGCAAAGGTTGCGAAAAACAAAGTCGCCCCACCTTTCCGGCAGGCGGAATTCGATATTATGTACGGTGAGGGAATCAGCCGCGCGGGCGAGCTGGTGGATTTGGGCGAAGCTATCGGCGTAATTAAGAAGAGCGGCGCATGGTTTTCCTACGGAGAAATGCGGATTGGCCAGGGGCGCGACAACGCCAAAAAGTATGTCGCTGATAATCCTGAATTTGCCGAAGAGCTTTACCGGAAAATACTTGAAAACAAAGAACAGCTTATCACCACCAAAAAAGGCGATGCGGCAAAGTCCGCCAAAAGCGCCGCCCCCATACCGGCTGCGCCGATTAATATCGACATTTCCGTTGATGACTAACAGTATGCAGGTTCTCTCGGTCTCTCCTGCCGGACGCGGTTTGGTTCGCGTAACGTTTGATAAGCTTTTTAGCTTTTCAGACCCGGCTCCGCGTTTTGAATCCCTGCCCCGGTACCTGCGGGAATGCGGAGATTTTGAGGAAAAGCGCGATTACATATTCCTGGACGCAAAAGCGTTTTCCGAGCGCGCCTACAAGGAGGGCGAGATTTCCGGAGCGGATTTGTCAGAGTTGATTCAGGTGTGCGATCGGTATCGGGCATGGGAAAAAGCGCTGGGTCATTTAGAAAGACGTGATTATTCCCGGTCGGCGTTAATAAAAAAATTGCTGGAAAAAGGCGAGGCAAGCCTAAGCGCAGCCGAAAACGCGGCGGACAAATTGGAGCAAACGGGCTTGCTGGACGATGAACGGCTTGCCCTGCGGTTGTGGGAAGGCTTTACAACAGAAAAGCGGCTGTCCGCGAGAGAGGCTCGGCGGCGGCTTACCTTGGCGGGAATCCCAGCGGAAATCGCGGAAGCGGCAATCGGCAAACCCGAAAGCGGCGGCGATCTAAAAAATATAAAACAGCTTCTGAGCACCAAATACAGTCGCTTGCTTACCGATAAGGAAAATATTCCAAAAATCAAGCAGGCGCTCCTTCGGCGTGGATTCGCTTTCGGGGACATCAACGCAGTCTTGAGACAGACAACCGGTTTTTGAGAGATTTGGATTATTTTCTCATCAAGCTGTCCGATATCGATCTCTGTAACCTCGCGTTTGACACGGCAAAGCCGGAGGAATATTTCAAGTCCAAAAACGAGGCTCTCACTGTCAGCGACCTGGTGTTCTTCCACGGCAAAAAGATGAAATCGCCACTGGCCAACGCAAAGAAAAAGAGTAGACGCGCCATCAACGAAAGGACAAAGGGCGGATTTTCGGGGTTTCGGGGTTTAGGAATCGGCGGGTCTCGTGAGCCGATTTTTTACTGGCTCACAAACTCCGCGCCGCGTTCCTGTTTTACCGTCAGAGAGGAAAGCGAAAGCCGCAAATAGGTCTGCCCGTATTCCTCATACTGCTCCAACACGCCGGCCGCTTCCACCCAGTCGTTTTCGTTCGGGTAGGTTTTATCCGCGCTTTCCGGCCAGGCGACTTCAAAGCCCGCTTGACCATCCGCGCCGCAGCAGCCGGGAGAATTGCGATACACCAGATAATAAGTCATGTTGTTTTCCTGCCACGTATACTGCGTGAACATTCCCTCATACCGGACAATCTTGCCAATGTAATCTTCTTTATTCAACCAAATGTCGTTGATCTGGGCAATGAACATGTTTTCTTTGATTTCCACCACGCCGCCGGTTGGTTTCTGAACGTTTATCTCATTTACGGCGCCGGAAGAGGCGGGGGTATCCCCCACAGAACTATTACCGGCACCGGTCGGCTGATTTGCGTTATCGTTTGACTGACAGCCAACAAGCGTAAGGCAAGCGGCAAGTAAAATTGCAATTTTTCTCATTGTGAAATCCTCCCTCGTATAATATGAAACAAACCCCGAATTTTCAAGGTAAATTTTTTGCCGGACTTTGAGGCAAGCAATGCCCCTACCGCCCAGAACAGCAGGAACGCCGCAATGTTGACCAACACCACGCTGGCGCCCGTCGGCATTCCTTTGGTATAGGAAATTACCACACCTATAAAGAAACAGACTACCGAGACCACCGCGGCGCATACCGTTACGGTTTTGAATTTCTTACACAGACGCATGGCGGTGAGAGCGGGGAAAATCACCAGGCTGGAAATCAGCAGCGCGCCCATCATCCGCATACCCAGAACCACCGTAATGGCGGTGAGAAACGCAATCAGCATATTGTAAAGCCCGGTTTTCACGCCTGTGGCTTTCGCGAAGCTTTCATCGAACGTAACGGCGAAAATCTTGTTGTAAAAAAACACGAACATCACCATCACCACCACCGCCAACACAATAGAAAGCCTCACATCGTCCTTCCGCATGGCCAAGATGCTGCCGAACATATAATTACAGACATCCGTGTTCATGCCCGTGGTAAGGGAAATGATCACCACTCCCACCGCAAGGGAACCGGTGGAAATCAGCGCAATGGCCGCGTCTCCCTTGATTTAACTGCTTTCGCTGATACGCAGGAGCCCAAACGCCGCCAGCACCACCACCGGAATAGATACAGTAAGAGGTGATGCGGAGAGCGCCGCCCCTACAAAGGGAACGCCTAAAATAAAGGGGGAGCTTTTCATAGCCGTGGCAATGGCCAGCGTGCCGAAACCGACGTGTGACAGCCCGTCGCCAATCATGGAATAGCGTTTCAGCACAAGGCTCACACCCAAAAGCGCGGCGCAGAGCGAAACCAGAAGCCCGACAATCATGGCGCGGACAAGGAAGTTATACGAGAACATTTCAATCAACGTGTTAATCATCCGTCTCACCGACCTTTCCTCCGGACGGGCTCTGTCCGGCAAAGACTTTTCCCGCGTCTGTTTGCAGATAATCCTCCGCTTTGCCGAAAAACACCTGCGTATTCCGGAGATGCAGGATGTGGCTAGCATATTTTACCGCGCTTTGCACATCATGGGAAACCATGATCACCGTAAGTCCTGTATCGCGGTTAATCTGCTCAATCAAGCGGTAAAGCTCCTGCGTGACCACCGGGTCAAGCCCCGAAACCGGCTCATCCAATAACAAAACCTTTTTGGTGGAGCATAACGCCCGCGCCAATAAAACGCGTTGCTGCTGACCGCCGGAAAGCTCGCGGTAACAGCGGTGGCGCAGGGAACCTACGCCAAGCCGCATGATATTTTCCTCCGCAACCGCTTTGTCCCGCCGCGAATAAAACGGCAGTATCCCACGCGCGCTGAGCCGCCCGGACAGAATGACCTCGTACGCGCTTGCGGGGAAATCCTTTTGCGCCGCGGTTTGCTGAGGCAGATAACCGATTTCAGTTGCCTTCAAACCGCCGCCCGGACTTCGGGTATCACCCATCAAGACGCTTCCGGCACACGGTTGCTTCAGTCGCAGTAAGCCCTTGAGGAGTGTTGATTTGCCGGATCCGTTTTCTCCGACAATACAAAGATAGTCGCCGCTTTGAACTTCAAAATTCAGCCCGCTTACGGCAACGGTTCCCTCATAAGCGAAGGAAGCGTCCTGACAGGTGATTAAAGCCATATTAGCTCAGTGCCTCCTTTAAGGTTTCCACATTGGCGGTCATCAGATCTAAATAGGTTTTTCCCGCCAGGAAATCCGATTGTGAAATGTTGTGGCAGGCGTGGAGTAGGCGCACCTTTGCCCCGGTCTGTTCACCAATGGAATTAGCCATATACTCGTTGCCAAGTTCAATATGGAACACCACCGGGATTTTCTCCTCTTTTATCTTGTCGATGAGACCCGCGACTGTTTTGGCGCTTGCTTCCGTTTCGGTGGAGCAGCCCGGGAAAGCGGCGTCATATTCCAGCTCGTAAGCATCGGCAAAATAGCGGAAAGGGAACCTGTCTCCAAACACAATGGTCTTCCGGACGGCGTTGTCCGCCACATCTTGAAATTTCGCGTTTAGCTCATCAAGCCTGGCCAGATAAGCCGTTGTATTCGATTTATAGATGTCGGCGTTCGCCGCGTTCGCCGCGCAGAGCGTGTCGGAAATTTTCTGAGCAATCAGCTTGGCGTTGCGGGGCGAGGTCCAAACGTGTTCGTCATATTCCGGCTCTTCGGTTTCGCCGTCTTCTTCCTCAGATTCTTCCTCATCCTCCATATTTTCGGTTATTTCTTCCTCCACAACCTCTACGCAGTCCATCAGCGTGACGATTTTCATTCCGGACGTATCCATGGATTCCAAAACGCCGTTTACCCATTCGTCCGATTCGCCGCCAACATAGATAAATACATCACAGTTTTGAATTTTACTGATGTCTGTCGGCGTAGGTTCAAAGCTGTGGCTTTCGGCGGCGGGCGGTAGGAGCATGGTGATTTCGGCTTTGCCTTGGGCGACAAGATCGCCCGCGATGGCGCGGGTAAAGTCATAGGGCGGGAAAATGGTGGCGACCACGCTGGTTTTTTCGTTTGTCTGTGCGGGCGTATCGGTTTTGCCGCACCCGGTCAGGAGCGCGGCGGCCAGCGCGACCGCAAGCGCGACAGAAATGAATTTTTTCATTAAAAGAACCTTCTTCTGTTTTTGTTGTTTTGAATTCGGGGACAAAAATACAAGGAAATGCCGACACCGCGCCAAAGGGCAGAATATGCCCTTTGAATGGGTATGGCACTCCCTTGTCGGAGATCTTTAATTATTCAGTTTCACTTTTAGCGTAACCGGAGAAGAACCGTAAATAAAACCGATAAAAAAACACAATAAAGACAAAACCGCGAACAGGTTGAATACAATGGCGGCGGCTTTGACAATCGCGATGGAAAGCTGATTGAGCAGATTGGCGGTGGCAGTGATTTGAGCACAAGTGGCGCAAGCGCCGTTTGCACCGATGTGGTCATGTTCGTGGTTTGCGTGGGTGATGATATATATTTCCGAAAAAAGCGAAACGGCGATAAAGAGAACGCAAAACGTACAAGCCAACAGCCGGAGGACTCTTGGCTTTTTTGCGGTTATTCTGTTTATGGATTCACCGAAAGGGTACACGGCAGTTCCTCTCTCCGCTAAATGGGTTTTAAGATGCCGCTTATATTTTACATCCTTTGCGGCGCAAAGTCAATATGAAAATCAATTCCTATTTTACGGCGAAAATTGTTGTTATTTTGAACATAATTTTTATTTTAAACCGTGCAATGTTCGCAAAATATTTTGTTCAAAAACCTATTGACAAATGATGAACACCTTGCTATAATGATTACGTTAAAATAATAAAAGTTAAGCAGACAACAATGGTGTTGTGCGCCGTCTTGGCGTGCGGCACTTTTTTATATACAGCCCTCGGGTTTCGCGGTAGGAACTCAAAACAAAAAAACAAAAAAGGGGATTTGACAAATGGAACTCTCGGAACTCTTGACCAGCCTGGAGGATATTTCTGGCATCGTGTGGGGAGTATGGTTTTTGATTGGCGCGGCACTGGTGTTCTTCATGCAGGCCGGGTTCGCCATGGTGGAAACCGGCTTTACCCGCGCAAAAAACGCCGGCAACATCATCATGAAAAACCTCATGGATTTCTGCATCGGCACGGTGGTGTTTTGTCTGCTGGGGTTTGGGTTGCTCTGCGGTGAGGACACATTGTTTGGGCTGATTGGCATTCCCAACATGGGCATGTTCACCGATTTCGGCGCGTGGGTGCAGGATAACGGCTCAAATTTCGTGTTCAATCTGGTCTTCTGCGCCACGACGGCGACAATCGTTTCCGGCGCTATGGCGGAGCGCACAAAGTTTTCGGCTTATTGCATGTACAGCGCGATTATCAGCTTGGTGGTTTACCCCATTGAGGCTCACTGGGTATGGGGCGGCGGCTGGTTGGCGCAAAAAGGCTATGTGGACTTTGCCGGCTCAACGGCCATACACATGGTCGGCGGTGTCGCTTCTCTGGTTGGCGCTGCCATTCTCGGACCCCGTATCGGTAAGTATTTCATCGACAAGAAAACCGGTAAGAAAAAGCCCCGCGCCATCCCCGGGCATAGCATAACATTGGGCGCTTTAGGCTGTTTTATCCTCTGGTTCGGCTGGTACGGCTTTAACGGCGCCGCGGCCACCGATGTGGCGCAGATGGGGTCTATCTTCCTGACCACCACCATCGCTCCCGCGGTTGCAACTGTTATCACCATGATCATTACATGGATCCGGAACAAAAAGCCCGATGTTTCCATGTGCCTGAACGCCGCTTTGGCGGGGCTCGTGGGTATTACAGCGGGGTGTTCCAACCTGGACGCGCTGGGCGCGGTGATTGTGGGAATCGTTTCCGGCGTTTTGATTATTGTCGGAGTTGAGTTTATCGACAAAGTGCTCAAGATAGACGATCCCGTGGGTGCCATTGCGGTTCATGGCGTAAACGGCGTCTGGGGCGGCATTGCCGTCGGTTTGCTGGCGAATCCAAACGCGCCCAACGCTCCCGTTGGTGTAGACGGTGAAACGGCGGCCGCGGGTCTGTTTTACGGCGGTGGATTTGGTCAGCTGGGCATCCAGCTTCTTGGTATTCTCTGCATCGGCGTGTACACGGCGGTCTGTATGTTTATTGTGTTCAGAGTACTTAAAATTAAGGCCATCAACGGTCTGCGCGCCTCCAAGGAAGAGGAAATCACCGGACTGGATATCACCGAGCACGGCTTGGTGAGCAGCTATGCGGACTTCATGATCGCGCCCGAGGCGGCGGAACTGCTGGCCGTTCCCGGCGAGGAACATGTCTCCCCGGAACTCACCCCGGCTCCGGTAGAGGTCGCTGTACCCGTAGTTCACAAGGAATCCCCGGTGTCCGGCAGCGAGGTGAAATTCACCAAGATAGATATCGTCACCAAGCCGGAAAAGTTAGAGCTGCTTAAAGAGGCGCTCAACGCGGTCGGCGTTTCCGGCATGACTGTCACCAATGTAATGGGCTTCGGCCAGCAGAAAGGCGCGCTGGGTGTGTACCGCGGCGTTGAGGTGGAGGCTACTTTCCGCGCCAAGGTCAAGCTGGAAACGATTGTTTGCAAGGTGCCGGTTGAAACGGTAATCGCGGCTGCCAAGCAGGTGCTTTACACCGGTAATGTAGGCGATGGCAAGATTTTTGTCTACGATGTGGAAAATGTGATTAAGGTTCGTACCGGGGAGGAAGGGTACGACGCGTTGCAAGATACGGTGTAATGTCAGAGGTTAGACTTTAGTGAAAAGGCGGTCTGTCTGGGGTGTTTCCCCGGCAGGCCGCCTTTTTCGCCATGATTTGCCTTTACTATAAAGTGATCCTTTATTTAAAAAATCATTACGCAAAATTAATATCGCAATCTTTCAAAAGCGGTGCTTTTTGGTCTTTTTCGGAAAGGATAAGCCCATCCATTCCCCAGTCAATGCCGAGTTCCGGATCGTCCCAACGCACCGAGCGTTCGCTTTTTTTTGAATAAAAATTGTCCACCTTGTACTGGAACTCCACGTTTTCGGTCAGGGTCAAAAAGGCATGCCCGAAGCCCCGCGGAATATAAAACAGTTTGAAATTACCCGCGGTCAGTTCCACACCGACCCACTGCTTGTAGGTTGGGGAGAATTTTCGCAAATCAACCGCCACATCCAGCACCGCGCCGCGCGTACACCGCACCAGCTTTGCCTGCGCAAAAGGGTTATTTTGCAAATGAATACCGCGAAGCGTCCCTTTTTGCGTGGAAAAAGAATGGTTGTCCTGCACAAAATCGGCCGTAATGCCAAACTTTTCAAAGGTCTGATGATTATAAGTTTCTACAAACCATCCTCTGTGGTCGCCATGTACATCTGGTTCTAAAATAACCAGTCCGGGGATTTTTGTTTCTAAAAGCTTCAAAAAAGCACCGCCTTATAAAATAATCTTGAGAACCGAACAGTGCAGGGGCAACCGGGGATGGTTGCCCCTGCAGTCAAACAATAATCTGGTTGTCCGCTACATTTTTCAAATGCGCGCCGTAAGGGGATTTGCCATACCGTTCGGCGGCTGTGAGCAGCTCGTCACGGTTGATCCAACCGCGTTTATAAGCGATTTCTTCCAGCGATGAGATGAGTATGTTTTGTTTGCGTTCCAGAAGCTGAATAAACAGCGAGGCATCTACCAGTGAATCCATGGTTCCGGTGTCCAGCCACGTGAAGCCGCGCCCCAAAAGCTTGACGGAGAGAGCATCGTGTTCTAAATATATACGGTTCAAATCGGTAATTTCATATTCTCCACGAGCGCTGGGCACTACCTGTTTCGCAAATTCCACCACGCGATTATCATAAAAATATAGCCCTGTGACGGCGTAATCGGACTTTGGGTACCGGGGTTTTTCCTCAATGGAAATCACCCGGTTTTCGCCGTCAAATTCCACCACGCCGAAACGCTGAGGGTCTTCTACGTGATAACCAAATACACACGCGCCGCCGTCAGACTCCACCAAAACCGCTTCCCGAAGCAATCGGCTCATGCCCGCGCCGTAAAAGATGTTGTCGCCCAGAACAAGCGCGCAGCTGCCTCCTGATATAAACTCCTCGCCGATAATGAAAGCCTGCGCCAAGCCGTTGGGCGTTTGCTGAACGGCGTAGCTAAAATGTGCCCCAAACTGGCTTCCGTCGCCGAGTAGCGCCTCAAACCGGGGTGTGTCCTCCGGTGTGGAGATAATCAGTATATCGCGGATATTCGCCAGCATCAGCATGGACAGGGGATAATAAATCATGGGCTTGTCGTAGACCGGCAGTAACTGCTTGCTGGTTACCATGGTCAGGGGGTACAGGCGGGTTCCGGCTCCCCCCGCAAGAACGATTCCTTTCATATGTTCTTTTCCTTTCCTGTTAGTTTTGAGATATTAGTTTTCAGTGCTTTTTCGAAAAGCTGATCATTCTTTTGCATATCCATTTGGGCGAAAACGCGAGTAAAATCTCAAACAGCGCCCTCACTTTACCGGTGTTTTTAAGGCGCAGCGCCCGCGCTGCCTTTAAGAGGGAGGGACGGCGAAGAAGGGATAGGCGCCGCTCAAGCTCGCTGTCGGTTTCCCGTGCCACCAAAACAACGTGGTGATTAAAGGAAAACCGCTTCATAATCAGTTTTAAGCCGCGGCGTTTTTCCTCAAGCGACTTTATATAATCCGGTTTATTATCAACTCCGCCCAGCGTGGCAAACCCAATCTGATTTCCGCTGTGCAGACGGTAGCGAACCAATGGTTTATTTACATATTGTACGCCGTTTCCGGCAACCGCCGCCAGGGCTAGCCAGCGGTCGTGCACAAATTCGGCGGGGAAGGGGAGAGCGGATTTTGCAGCTCGCGCTTTCATTAAAACGGTACATCCGGTCACGCAGTTTGAAATCATTAACAGCTTTGTTAATTCTTCGCCGGTAAAATGGCAGAAACGCCTGCGAATTTGCGAGAAGCTGTCATAAAGCGTTCTGTCCGCGCCGTCAATGACGGAAAAGTCGGAGTAAACCATGTCCGCGCCGGATTGCCGAACGGCTTGATGAAGCGTTTGGAGTTTGTCCGGCTCCCAAATGTCATCCTGGTCGCAGGTCGCAAACCAATTGCCGTCCGCTTCTGACATTAGGCGCTCAAAGGTTTTGTTAGAACCCAGATTTTCTGCGTTTATCATGGTTTGATAGGGCGTATTAACCAGCTCTTTTGAGAGCGTTTGCCGAATCTGTTCGCTTTCGGCGGTATCGGCGCTGTCGTCACAGACCAGTACATTAAAATCCTGGAAAGTCTGCGCGGCAAGGCTTTTCAAAAGCTCTGTGAAATACGCAGGATTCGGGCGGTAAACCGCCAGCAGCACGGTAATTTCAGGCAATTCGGCACCTCACGCACTCTGCGGAGCGCAATTGAAAGTTGAAAATTAATGTTTTTGGGGGTTTTTGGCGTTTCACGTCCGGTAAGGCTCTAAAAGTCCGTCCATCTGTTCTTTAAAGTGACCGTAGGAAAAGAAATTTGAAAACGCGGCCGCGGCGTTTTCGCGCATTTGGAACATCTCAGTTTCGGTGACGGAATCCAACTTTGCGCAAATGGTCGCCAGATCGTTGGGCGTGTAATTAAAACCGCATCCGCATTCCTCTACAATTTTTTGCGTGTCGGAACCGGTGAAATTCAAAAGGGGCAGGGAATAACTCAAATAATCCACGGATTTGTAGGAAAGAGCAACCTGTGTTTCGACTTTGTAACCGTTAAACCCGAAATCACAATTGACAAGCACCCGGGACAGCTGCTCCGGGTCAAAGGTCAAGCCGTGGTAGGTGTAGCATATATTGTGTTCATTTAACCGATCCAGCAGTAACGGCAAGCTTTCGCCGCCGCCGATGATTTCTACCTCCGCCCTGCGTTTTTTTAATCCGGACGCAATACCGGCTAAGGCTTCCCAGTCAATCACATGGTTCACGGAACCCAAATAAGCAATTTTGATTATGCCTTCTCCGGCGCTTCTTACGGTTGGTATTTCCGGCGGCGTAAAATCTTTCGCGAGATAAACGGTGCGGCAGTCACAACCCGTAAATCTTATAAAACTATCAGCCTCCGAAACGGCAATATCGGCTGATTTTAACGCTTT
>JAISRF010000147.1 GCA_031273775.1 Oscillospiraceae bacterium | reverse complement strand
CAGCGGTCACGACCGCCCAGCGTGAATTCACCCACGGGCGTACGCCCGGAGGTTAGCCCGGTGGCGGTGGGAAACTTTTTGTATTCTTTGTAGCTCCCATCGGAATAACGTGCGTAGATGGTTACGGTGTGCGAGCCTTTTTCACAGTATATGTAATAAGGCATTGTGTAATCGGCGGGCGGATTGGGGAACACCTCGGGTACGGAAACCGGGGTCAGCGTGTCGCAAGAGCACAAAAGCACAGCCAGGGCAAGCGCGGAGGCAACGGCAAAAACATGTTTGAAACTCATACGGTTTAAGCGGCACAGCAAATCTATCAACTCCGTGAATCAGTTGTATTGGCCAGCAAAAAAATCGGCCAATCGAATTATAGCATAAAGGCGCGAAAAATGCAAAGGGAAATTTTTGAATTCACGCAATCCGGATCCCCACCGGCTGGCGTTTTAGGAAAAGCGTAACCTCATCGAACCCGGCGTTTTTGGCCAGTTCCATGCCTTCCTGAATCCCTGTACCGATGTGGTTGAAATAATGGGCGTCGCTTCCGACGGTCACATATTTTCCGCCCAGATCCTTAAAGCGTTTTATCAGGTCAAACCCCGGCATGGTGCAGTTCCAGCCCTGGGGCCAGCGTAGACCGGAAGTGTTGATTTCCAAGGCGCGCTCCCGTTTTGCCAGCCGGAACAGGCAATCGTCCGTCTGCTCCCGGATTTCGGCCATGTCCAGCGGCATACCCGCCACCCCGCAGATGTAACGTAAGGGGTACGTAAAATGCGCGAGACTGTCAAAATCCACCCGGTCAATCATACGCGCGAGTTCATCGTAATATTTTTTTACGCATTCCCTGTATGGATTGCCGGGGGTACGGTACCGCGCGCGTATATTTTCCTCGTAATCGGTTTCCTTGAGCGAGGGATCAAAATTGCCGAAGTCCGGTACGCCCGTCACGTTGTGGAGCGAGCACAATACAAAATCGTAGTGGTTGGCAGCCAGCGCCTCCCGGCAGGCGTCCATGTCTTGCAGGGGCTGGCCAAGCTCAATTCCGGCGGCGACAATCAGGCGCCCGGAAAACACACTTCTCGCTTTCACCGCCTCAAAATAGCTCTGGCGGATGGAACGGTCGTACTTGTGTCCGCGGTATTGGTTGCACTCGCAGTGGTCGGTGATGGCCAAGGCGCGAAGCCCCTGGCTTACGGCAAACTCGCACATTAAAGTCATGGAGTGATTGCCGTCCGGGGAGTTGTCGGAGTGGGTGTGCATATCAAGTATATTTTTGAAAGGCAAAGCGAGCGCTCCTTATTTAGTTGACAGTTGACAGTTGACAGTTATGGTGCCGTGTTCACACCGTGCGGATTGGTGGTAAATTAAGTGTCCGCTGTCCGTTGTCCACTGTCCATTTTATCAATACGCGGGAACAGGGGCGGTATTTTCTTCACAATCGTGCCGTGCGGGAGCAATCCCCATTGTTTGCCCTCCTCCCAGACGCAATCAACAGGCAATGACAAACATTCGCGGATTGCCGCCGCCGCGGAGGGTATGAACGGCGCGAGCAGTACTCCTGCCAGCCGGACGCTTTCGCACAGGTTGTAAATTACCGCCGCCAAGCGGGGTTTGGTTTCTTCGTTTTTGGCCAGCTGCCACGGCGCGGTTTCATCAATATATTTGTTGCTGCGGGAAACCAGCCGGAAAATTTCCGTGAGCGCCAGTGAAAACTCCAGGCGTTCCAGGTGCTCCTCTGCTTTTTGTCCTGTCTCTTTTGCCAGTGCGATCAGTGACCCGTCCTCCGGACCCGAATGGCGTTCTTCGGGTAAGCCGCCGCCGAAATATTTGTCCGCCATGGCTGCGGTGCGGGAAACCAGGTTCCCCAAATCGTTGGCCAAATCGGCGTTAATGCGGCTCACTAACGCGGCGTTGGAAAATTGGCCGTCGGAGCCGAAAGGGATTTCACGCAACAAAAAGTACCGCACGGCATCCACGGAATAATGGCGACAAAGCGCCGTGGGATCCACCACATTCCCCACGGATTTTGACATTTTATCCCCGCTTACACCCAAAAGCCACCCGTGCCCGAATACCTTTTTAGGCAACGGCTCGCCGAGCGCCATCAGCATGGCGGGCCAAATAATGGTGTGAAAGCGCACAATTTCCTTGCCCACCAGATGAACATCGGCAGGCCAGAATTTTTTGTAAAGCGAATCGTCCCCGCTTTCATACCCCAGCGCGGTGATGTAATTGGCCAAAGCGTCCAGCCAGACGTATACCACGTGCCCCGGGTCAAAATCCACCGGAATTCCCCATGTGAAAGACGTACGGGACACGCACAAATCTTCCAGTCCCGGCTTTATGAAATTTTGAATCATCTCGTTTTTGCGGGAAACAGGCTGAATAAACTCCGGATTTTCCTCGTAAAGAGCGAGCAATTTGTCCGCGTATTTGGAAAGCCGGAAAAAATAAGCTTCTTCTTCGGCTGGCTGAACCTTTCTGCCGCAGTCGGGGCATTTTTCATTGACCAATTGACTTTCGGTCCAAAACGACTCGCAGGGGGTACAGTAAAGCCCTTTGTACTTCCCCTTGTAAATCTCGCCCGCGTCGAACAGCCGCCGGAAAATCTTCTGGATTGCCGCCATGTGAGTTCCGTCCGTGGTGCGTATATATTGGTCGTAAGAAATGTTCAGCGTTTCCCACAGCGCTTGAATTCCCGCCACAATACCGTCTACATATTCCTTTGGGGTCACGCCGGTTTCTTTGGCTTTTAGCTCAATCTTTTGGCCGTGCTCGTCTGTGCCGGTGAGAAAAAACACGTCAAAGCCCTGGAGCCGCTTAAAGCGCGCCATAGCGTCCGCGGCAACAGTGGGGTACACATTGCCGATATGAAGATTCCCCGATGGGTAGTAGATGGGCGTGGTGATGTAAAAAGTGGACATGGGCTCACTCCGTTCGAAGTTACAAATTTCAACTCTCTGCTTCTATTATACTTCAATTTCCAGATTTTTCAAGAGAAAAATATTTTTATTCTTTTTAGAATGAAACTGCTGTTAACTGGCAAAATAAGCATGATGTTTTTATACAAAAGACCGCACAACCGCCGCGCCGGTTGTGAATGCAGGTCTAAACCGGGAGGAGTTTAAAAGATATGCCATTGACTAAAAATGAGTACGATAAACTGGCAAAAACCGCGTCACCGCCCACAAAAAAGCTGAAAAATTCCGGTATGGCGTTTTTGTTCGGCGGGGCGATTTGCGCCCTGGGAGTGGCGCTCCGAGTGCTTTACGACATGGTGGGACTGACCGAGAAAGAGATCAAAATGGCGGTTCCCGTGACGTTGATTTTCCTTGCGGCGGCGCTCACGGCGCTAAAAGTGTACGACAAAATCGCCGCGGTCGGGGGCGCGGGTACGCTGGTGCCCATCACCGGCTTTGCCAACGCCATGGTGTCGCCGGCAATTGAATTCAAACCGGAGGGACACGTGCTGGGAATCGGCGCGAAAATGTTCATTATTGCGGGACCGGTGCTGGTGTTTGGGCTGACCTCCTCCGTAATATACGGCCTGATTTTGTGGATATTTAAATTGGTTTAACAGATTGTGCGGGGCAGCCCTTGTGGCTGGCTAAGACAGGTTACGCGTCCGGGCGCGGGAAACGAAAGAGGAGGGAAACCATGACAGAACGGGTTGGCAGATATACGTTACGGCTTCGCAGCCGCCCGGCGATCGCGGGGTATGCGGCGGCGGTGGGCAAAAAAGAAGGCGAAGGCCCGCTGGCGGCGGAATTCGACCGCATTTTTGAAGATAACACACTGGGCGAGGAGTCTTGGGAAAAGGCGGAGAGCGCGCTGCTCAACACCGCGGTACAGCTTGCCGTCCAAAAGGCGGGGTTTACGCCGGATCTGTTGGATTACGTGTTCGCGGGGGATTTACTCAACCAAAGCATAGGCGCGACGTTTGCCCTGCGGGATTTATCGGTGCCCTTTGTGGGACTGTTCGGCGCCTGCTCCACCATGGCGCTTTCTTTGGGAATGGCGGCCATTTTTGTGGATACGATATCCGCGGCGCGATGCGTGGCGGCCACTTCATCCCACTTTTGTTCGGCCGAACGGCAGTTCCGTTTCCCGCTGGAATACGGCGGTCAGCGGACGCCCACAGCCCAATGGACGGTGACTGGCGCGGGCGCGGCGCTGGTGGGAAACACCGGCGGAGGTCCTTTTGTGGAGTCGGTCACCTTTGGAAAAATGGTGGATTTAGGGATTAAAGACGCGAACAACATGGGCGCGGCCATGGCGCCGGCGGCAGCGGATACGTTGAAAACGTATTTTTCAGACACCGGCACCTCTCCCGCCGATTACGACATGGTGCTCACGGGAGATTTGGGCGAAACCGGCTCACGGCTGTTGCGGGATTTGCTTGGCCGCGAGGGTTACGACCTGCTTAATCGGCACCGTGACTGCGGCCTGCTGATTTTTGACTGCGAAAAGCAGAAAACCGGAGCGGGAGGCTCCGGCTGCGGTTGCTCCGCCAGCGTGCTGTGCTCGTATGTTTTCGAGCGGCTGCGGCGGGGAAATTTGAAAAATGTTTTGTTCATCGCCACCGGTGCGCTCATGTCCCCAACCTCCAGCCAGCAGGGCGAAAGCATACCGGGAGTGGCGCACGCGGTCTGCCTGCGGGCAAACCGCGGATGAGAGTCAAATATTGCGCCGTCAGCGCGTTTGCCGTTGCCGCGCCGGGTGTCAACAAAAAAACAAAATGAATACTTTACTTTTCACCTCAGGTGACATGCTTCACGTTTGACGCTCCCAGAATTGCCCGCAGTTCCTCCATCATGGGCAGGTTCATATCCACCCACCCGGCGCGGGGGGTAAGCAGGCGCTTGCCGTCCCCGGTGACCAGCACCACGGGGGTGCCGCCGTCAAAAATATCCATCACTGCACGAGCGCGGAGATATTCGGCGTTTTCCAGCGAGGGTACGCGCAGGTACAGCCCAGACTTCGCTCCTTTAGGCTCCTGCCCGTGAAGGGGCGCGCCTGCCGCGCCGCCACCGGAATATCTGCCTTTTTCTAAGCGTAATTCCGAATTCCGAATTCCGAATTCCGAACTGTTTTCCGCTTCCTCCGGGGTGTACACCGCGTCGCAGAGAACCTGCGCGCCGCGGTCTTCCCGCAGGCTGACCCGCCCGGTTAGCGCTACAACCGCGCCTTCTCGGATTTTCAGTGAATATTCCGTGAGTGTACGGGGGAAAACCAGTACCTCAGCGCTCCCCGACATATCTTCCAAGGTGACGGTGGCCATGGTGGCGTCGCTTTTGGTGGTCTTTAACTTTACCGATTCTATGATGCCCAGCAGGCACACCCGGGCGTTATCCCGGAGTTTCCCGTCTTCGCCCGCCTGCGCAACGCTCGCGGCGGTTTGCACACCCAGTTTCTTTGCCGTTTCGGCGTAGGCTGCCATGGGGTGCCCGGAGAGGTACAGCCCGGCGGTCTGCTTTTCCATTTGCAAGATATTCGCCATAGGAAATTCCTCGCAGTCCGGCAGGGTGAATCCGCCCGTGCCTTCTCCGCCGGGTGAATCAAAAAAGCCCAATTGCCCCTCCACATTTCGGCGTTTGTCCCCTGTCAGAGTTTCCAGCACATTGTCCACGGAAATCAGCATTTGCCGCCGGTTTGCTCCCAAACCGTCCAGTGTGCCGCATTTGATTAAGCTTTCCAGCGCCCGCCGGTTCAGGTCATGGGCGTACATCCGTTTGCAAAAATCAAAAAAACCGGTAAAGGGGCCGTTTACTTCCCGCTCCCGGAGCAGCCGGTCAATCAGCCCGCCACCTAAATTTTTAATGGCCAGCAGTCCGAAACGGATGGCCTGCCCGTCGGGGGCAAAGCCTTTGTCACTCTGGTTCACGTGGGGTGGGAGCACCTCAATGCCCAGCCGGGCGCATTCGGCGGTATATTCGGCGATTTTGCCCGCCCAGTCCAGTACGCTGGTAAGTAATGCCGCGAAATATTCTTTGGGGTAGCGGCATTTGAGGTAGGCGGTCTGGTATGAAATGTGCGCGTAGGCGGTGGCGTGTGCCTGAGGGAACGCGTAGGAGGCGAAAGAAGACATTTCGTCAAAAATGTTGTTGGCCACAGTCTCCGGTACGCCACGAGCCACTGCGCCCTCACAGTCAGTCGTGCCGTCCGCTTTTTGGTCACCCCAGATAAACGCGCGGCGTTCCCGCTCCATGACATCGTGCTTTTTTTTAGACATGGCTCGGCGCACAATATCCGCCCGGCCAAAGGAATAACCTGCCAGATCGCGGAAAACCTGCATGACCTGTTCCTGGTAAATCAGACATCCGTAAGTTTTCTCTAAAATAGGCCTGAGCAACGGAGTTTTGTAGGTGATTTCCTTTGGAGAATGGCGGTTTTTTATGTATTTCGGGATAGAATCCATGGGGCCGGGCCGGTAAAGCGAGGTCACCGCGATTAAATCTTCCAGTCTCCGGGGGCCGAGTGCGGCTAATACACCGCGTATTCCCGTCGATTCAAACTGAAACACTCCTAGGGTGTCCCCCGCAGTCATCATGGCGAACACAGCCGGGTCGTCAAGGGGAATGGACTCTATTGAGAATGGAGAATGGGGAATGGAGAACGGAGAATTATTTTCCGGCGTCCCGCTTCTAACCCTCGGATCCTGTCCTTTGTTAATCATTCCGACCGCGTCCTGAATAACGGTGAGATTGCGCAGACCCAGGAAATCAATCTTCAACAGACCCAGTTCCTCCAGCTCGGTCATGGGGAACTGGGTCACCGTCTGTTCGTCGTTTTTGGCCAGCGGCACATAATGAAAAACTTCCTCGTTGGTAATCACAACGCCGGCGGCGTGGGTGGAGGCGTGTCGGGGCATTCCCTCCGCCTTTTGCGCCATATCAACCAGCCGCTTTGTCTCCGGGTCGGATTGGTACCGGGCGCGCAGATCCGGAGATTTTTTCAGGGCATCGGCCAGCGTGATATTCAGTTCATAGGGCACCAGCTTGGCTACGGAGTCGCACACGGCATAGGAAATGCCCAGTGCCCGGCCCACGTCCCTGATGGAACCCCGCGCGGCCATAGTGCCGAAGGTGACGATTTGTGCCACGCGCTGGGCGCCGTACTTTTTGACAACGTAGGCAATCACCTCCGAGCGGCGGAGTTGGCAGAAATCAATGTCAAAATCGGGCATACTCACCCGTTCCGGGTTCAAAAACCGCTCAAAAATCAGCCCGTAGCGCAAGGGGTCTATTCCGGTGATACCCATACAATATGCCGCCAGACTGCCCGCCCCCGAACCGCGCCCGGGGCCTACCGCAATGCCTGATTCCTTCGCGAACCGCACATAATCGCCGACAATCAGATAATAATCGACGTAGCCCATGTCCCGGATGATGCCAAGTTCATATTCCAGACGGGTGACGGTCTCCCGGGCGGGGGTATCGCCGTAACGTTCGCGCAGACCGGCAAAACATAGCTGACGAAAATATTCAAAGTGCTCCATGCCGCCGGGCGGGTCAAATTCCGGCAAAATAATCCGGCCGGTTTCGAACTCGAATTGGCATCGATCGGCGATTTTCTGTGTGTTGTCGATTGCCTGGGGCGTGTCCGGAAACAGAGCGCGCATTTCTTCCTCGGTTTTTAAGTAGAATTCCTCCGAAGCGAATTCCAGACCGCCTTCGTCCTCTACTGTGTGGTTGGTCTGAATGCAGATGAGGATACGCTGAAGCTCGTGGTCGGCTTTTTCCACATAATGTACATCGTTGGTGACGGCCAAGGGTACGCCGGTTTCTTTTGACAGGCGCCGGAGGCCGGCGTTTACCCGCTTTTGCTCTAAAATGCCGTGGTCTTGCAGTTCCAAATAAAAATTGCCCTCGCCGAAGGTGCTCCGGTAAAAGAGGGTTTGATTTTTGGCGGCTTCGTAATCGCCGCGGGAAAGGGCGCGTGGAATGGCTCCCGCAAGGCAGGCGGAAAGGGCAATCAGCCCTTTGCTGTGCTTTTGCAGGAGTTCTTTGTCCACACGGGGCTTGCCGTAAAAGCCTTCCGTCCACGCTTTGGATACCAGCGCGATCAGGTTTTGGTAACCGGTTTTGTTTTGGCAGAGCAATACCAGGTGGGCATGTTCGCTGTCCAGCCCGTGTTCGCGGTCAAAGCGGGTGCGAGCCGCGACGTAAACCTCACAGCCGATAATGGGCTTTATGCCCTGCTTTTTCGCTTCCTTGAAGAAGCTGTACGCGCCGTACATCACGCCATGGTCTGTGACGGCAACGGCAGTCTGCCCCATGGCTTTGGCGGCGGAGAGGACTTTGTCAATCCGCGCCGCGCCGTCAAGAAGGCTGAATTCGGTATGAAGATGAAGGTGACAAAAGGGCATGGGCTATTTCTCCGGGACATTTTTATTTTCGGTTTCTAATTCCACCAGTTTTTGCAATCTTCTGTTCAGCCCCGAGCGACTTATCCCGGCAATGCGAGCAAGTTCCGCCAGCGTTAATTCCGGGTTTTCTACGCGAAGTCGCGCTGTTTCCCGCAGTTCCGATGGCAAGCCATTTAATTCCCCCGATGCTTCCAATGCGCGGATTGCCCGGATCTGCCTTGCCGCCGCGTTAACGGTTTTGGAAATGTTGGCGGTTTCGGCGTTGACGCGGCGGTTGGTGACGTTGCGGAAATCCTTGTATATTTCAGCGTTCATTAGTTCCAGTGCGGAGTTGGCCGCGCCCATAAGTGTCAACAAATCCTCAATCTGTTCGCTGTCGTGCAAGTAAACCGTGAAGGTGTTTTTCCGTGCGGAAAGGTGCGGAACTCGATCCTGTTCCCGCAATAACACCGCCAGATCCCCCGCGAGATACCGGTGTGCCGCCGAAAATTCCAGACGGTAACCCTTTTCCGGGGAGGTCAGCGTGCCCGAGGAGAGAAACGCACCCCTTAAAAAGGCGCCCGCACAGCATTCGTTTTCCAAATTTGCCCGGTTAATCCTGAGGATCAGCCGGCCGGCATGGTGTCCGAATTGTTCCCATTGACGGTGGCTGTTTATTTTATCCGCGGTGACGGAAAAGACATTTTTGGCTCCGCGAACATGTGCTTTCAGCAATTCAGCGGCGCGCGCGGCCACGCCCGCGTTTTCTGTGACAACGGAGATTTCATGCTGTGAAAACACCCTCGCGAATAAAAGCAGCCCATAACCTTCTGCAAACCGGCAACAATCGCTTGCCGGAACAGCCAGCAACTCTGTCTTTACTTCTGACGCGAATGACAAGCATACTCCCCCCGGTCAATTTAGTTGACAGTTGACAGTTGACAGATGATGTATTGCTGCGGCAAGTATTCAAATAAATTGTCGCAAAGCGACACCAAAACTGTCAAGTCTTCTTGATGTCCCTGTGCAAGAATCGGACCTTTGTCCCCAATGCTTCTATGTGTTGCCCCAGCGCTTCGGCCAACACCACCGAACGGTGTTTACCTCCGGTACATCCAACGGCAATAGATAATTGCGCCTTGCCTTCATTAATATACAGCGGCAGTAAATAGTCTGTGAGACTGTACAGCCTGTCCAGAAGTTCGCGGGTTTGAGGGCAATCCATCACAAATTCCCGGATTTCCCGGGTCAGCCCGGTCAGATTCCGCAACTCGTCGATATAAAACGGGTTGGGCAGACAGCGCACGTCAAACATTAAATCGGTGTCGGTCGGCACACCGTATTTGAACCCGAAGGATACGCAGTTGACTGAAAATACCAGCGAGGAATCATCGGCGAACAGTCCGGAAAACTGTTCCTTTAGCTGGCGGCTGTCGGTGTGCGTGGTGTCGATGACGTAATCGGCAATATCCTTGACCGGCGCTAAAATTTCCCGCTCCATCCGCACCGCCCGCTCCACGGAACCCTCGGCGCGGTCGGTCAGCGGGTGACGGCGGCGAGTTTCCTTGTAACGACGGCAAAGTTCACCGTCGGACGCGTCCAAAAACACCAAACGGCGGGTGGAAAACTGATTTTTTAACTCCTGAATCAGACTCGAAAGGTCGCCGTACAGCGCCGCGCCCCGCGTGTCAATCACCACGGCGACCCGACTGAGCGGCTGATTGGACTGGCTGCACAGTTCCACAAATTTCGGTACCAGCGACGGAGGCAGATTGTCCACGCAGTAATAGCCAATATCTTCCAGCGCGGCGATTGCTCGCGATTTTCCCGCGCCGGACATGCCGGTGAGTATAATCATAAGGTTAAGCCTCCGGTATTTTAATTTCACATTCCAGTTCCACGCTGGTTTGCAAAAATACTCTCTGTTTGATTTTATCAATCAACTCTAATACGTCGGCGCAGGTGGCTCCGCCGGTATTGACGATAAATCCGGCGTGCTTTTCGCTTACCCGGGCTCCACCTACGGTAAGCCCTTTCAGCCCGCACTGCTCAATCAGCGTGCCGGCGAAATTGCCTTTCGGGCGCTTGAACACACTGCCCGCGCTGGGAAATTCCAGCGGTTGTTTTTCCTTGCGGCGGTTCATTATGCCGTCCATTTTGGCGCGAATTGCGCCCTGTTCCCCGGGATTGAGCAGTACGCGCACAGACGTGATTACGTAATCTCCGTTTGAATAAACGCTCTTTGCCGTATCTTTCGCGGAACTACCGCAAGCGGCGGACTTTTTTGCCCGAAGTGAATAAACGCTGTGCCTGTAGCCTAACCTTAACTCTTCCCCAACAAACCGCCCCGGTTCTCCTTCCGGAGAGATGTGTTGGCAGGAAAGAGCCACGCTCTTAAATTCGCCATCGTACGCACCCGCGTTCATATACGCCGCGCCGCCCACGGTGCCAGGTATGCCCCATGCGAATTCCAGTCCGGAAAGCGAATGCTCCATGGCCCAGGTACACAGGCGCGAAAGTCGTGCGCCAGCACCACATTCCAGCTCGCAGGCGGAGATTTGTTCAATTTGCGAAAACGCCCCGCCCGTCTGAATGACCGCGCCGCGAATCCCGGAATCGGACACCAGCAGGTTACTTCCGCACCCCATGACAAACACCGGAATTTCCCGCTCGCGGCACAACTCCAAAATTTTGGAAAGGCCTTCCCCGGAAGCCGGCGCCAGATATATGTCCGCCGGTCCGCCGATTTGGAAGGTGGTGTGCCGGCTCATGGGTTCGTTTTCGAAAAAAGGGACGGCAAGACTTTGGGCAAGCTCTTTTATCGCGTCAATATTTTGCAAGCGGTTCACCTCGGTTCGCGGTTCTTTGACTATATATTATAAGCAGCGAAAAGAAAAAATAACACCGTTAATCAATTACAACAGAATAATTTTCAATTCTCAACCGACAACTTTTAATTTGAGCGCGCAAAGAGAAATCACGTCTCCCAGAAAAGTCAATCGAAATCTGTCGAACGAAAAAAAATTTTACCCGACCCAAAAGGGCATGATTAACCCCCGTGTGGCAATACTTCAATTAGACGACAAAAATCAACGGTTACAAAAAATCCGGAGCGGGGGAGGTCGACGGCGGACGTTAGTCCGTTCACTGAAAAACCATGCAATATAATAAGGTTGAGATTTGCGGTGTAAACACCTCTAAGCTCCGTGTGCTCAAGGAAGCTGAAAAGGAAGCGCTGCTCAGGCGAATCAAAGCGGGGGACGAAAGCGCCCGCGAGGAGTTAATCAGTGGGAATCTGCGGCTGGTTTTAAGTGTGATTCAGCGCTTTACCTCCCGCGGGGAAAATCTGGACGACCTGTTTCAGGTGGGGTGTATCGGCCTCATAAAATCAATAGATAATTTCGATATAAGCCAGAACGTGCGTTTTTCCACTTACGCCGTGCCCATGATTATCGGGGAAATCCGGCGGTATCTGCGAGACAATAACGCCGTGCGGGTCAGCCGTTCCATGCGGGACACCGCTTACCGCGCCATGCGGACGCGTGAACGTCTGCAAAACGAAAACCACCGCGAACCCACCGTGGAGGAAATCGCCAAAGAGATGGAAGTTCCCCGTGAGGCGGTGGTGCTGGCTTTGGAAAGCATTGTAGAGCCGGTTTCGCTTTACGAACCCGTGTATTCCGATGGCGGCGATACTATTTATGTCATGGATCAGGTGGGTGACAAAAACGATGACACCAACTGGTTGGACGAACTTGCCTTAAAAGAAGCGATTCATAATCTTTCACCCCGGGAAAAGCGAATTTTAGCGCTGCGTTTTTTCGCGGGCAAGACGCAGATGGAGGTTGCGGGGGAAATCGGAATCAGCCAGGCACAGGTGTCACGGCTGGAAAAAAGCGCCCTGCACCGGATTAAAAACCACTTTTAATCAATCGGCAACTGTCAATTAATGCGTCACCCGCTGTTTTTTAATAAGCTCCCCCGCCAAATCGTTATAGCTGGCCGCGCCCTTGCTGCCCCGGTCGTAATACAAAATCGGCAGGCCGAAGCTTGGCGCTTCCGAAAGACGCACGGATCGCGGAATGGCCGCTCCGAACACTTGTTTCGGAAAGAATTTTTTCACTTCCCGCACTACCTGCTGGGTTAGGTTCAGCCGTCCGTCGAACATCGTGAGCAATACGCCCTCAATTTCCAGCTGGGGATTGTACAGCCGTTTGATTTGGCGGACGGTGGTCATGAGCTGTGAGAGACCCTCCAGCGCGAAATACTCGCATTGAATGGGGACGAGCAGGGTGTCCGCGGCGGTCAGGGCGTTGAGCGTAATCAGACCCAAGGACGGCGGGCAGTCTATGAATATGTAGTCGTAGTTTTGCCGGACGGCGGAAAGCTCGGTTTTCAGGCGGCTTTCGCGGCGATCCAGATTGGCTAGCTCCAGTTCCGCGCCCGCCAGTTCCATGCCGGAGGGAATGAGATCCAGCCCCTCAAACTGTGTGCGGGCGATAATCTCCGCCGCCGGTTTGCCTAACAACAGGTTGTACACACTTGCCTGCATGGCGCGTTTATCCACGCCCAGCCCGCCGGTGGTGTTCCCTTGCGGGTCACTGTCCACCAACAGCACGCGTTTGCCCTTTGCGCCCACGGCGGCGGAAAGGTTGACGGCGGTCGTGGTTTTCCCCACGCCGCCTTTCTGGTTTGCGATTGCGATGATTTTACCCATTTATGTGGTCTCCTTGTAAAACTGCGTTTGCTTAAGTTAAACTTCCTCGTCCCCGGATACGCCATCCTCCGCGTCTTCTTCCGGCTCCGCCTCATCTTCTTCGTCCAAAACCTCGCCGTCTTCTTCCACGCCCTCATTCGCGTCACCGTCGTCCTCTGGCAATTCCGCCGTCACCGCTTCTTCGTCCTCGTCGTCTTCCTCATGCGGCGAGCGAGCCAGCGTGACCAATTTCCGGTCGTCCTCCACCCGCATGACGCGGACGCCCTTGCCCGGGCGGGAAACAATGCCAATCTGCGAAACGGCAATGCGGATGACCACGCCGTCGTCGGCAATCATAATGACGTCGTCGTCCTCGTCCACCACCTTGACCGCCGCCACGTCTCCGAAACGGGCTACGCGGTAGTTTGTGATTCCCTTGCCGCCGCGGCTCTGTACGCGGTAATTGTCAATGGGACTCCGGCGTCCGTAACCCGTTTCGGTTACGGTGAGCAGGGTTCCCCCCTCACGGAGCACGGACATGCCCACAATTTCGTCGCCCTCGCGGAGCCGAATCGCCCTCACGCCGCGAGCCTGCCGCCCCAGTGGGCGGGCGCCGGTTTCGTGGAAGCGGATGGCCATGCCCTTTTTCGTGGCCACCAGCAGTTCATCCCCGCCGGTGGTCTTGCGCACCCAGCGCAGCTCGTCGCCCTCGTCCAAATCCAGCGCAATCAGGCCGGATTTGCGCACGTTGACGAATTTCGTCTGCTCAATCCGCTTGATGATGCCCCGGCGGGTGACCATGCAGAAATATTTGCCGGCTTCAAAATCCGACATGTGGAGCATGGCGGTGACCTTTTCATCGCCCTCCAGCTGCAAAAGGTTCACGATGTTCATTCCTTTGGCGGTGCGACCGCCCTCCGGGATTTCGTACGCTTTAAGCCGGAACACCCGACCGCGGCTGGTGAAGAACAGCACATATGCGTGGGAGGAGCAGACGAACATATACTCGGCAAAATCCTCTTCCCGGCGCGTCAGCCCGGAAATACCGCGCCCGCCGCGCCGCTGGATTTTGTATGTGTCCGAGGGAAGGCGTTTAATGTAGCCCATGTTGGTGAGGGTCAATACGCTTTCTTCCTCGGGAATCAGATCCTCAATATCCACTTCGCCGGTGACGGCGGTGATTTCCGTCCGGCGCTCATCCACATATTTGTCGCGGATATTCAACGCTTCGGTCTTAATGATTTCCAGCACCTTTTGAGGATCCGCGAGAATCGCGCTGTATTCATCGATTTTGGCTGTCAGCGCGGCCAGCTCTTCCTCGATTTTTTCGCGTTCCAAACCGGTCAGCTGCCCCAAACGCATGGCGACAATGGCCGAAGCCTGCACATCGTCCAGCCCGAACCGCTCAATCAACCTATCTTTGCCTTCCTGGACGCTTTTGGAGGAACGCAGAATGGCAATCACTTCGTCTATAAAATCCAGCGCAATCCGCAAGCCTTCCAGAATGTGGGCGCGTTCCTGCGCTTTGCGGAGGTCGAATTCCGTGCGCTTGGTGACGATGACACACTGGTGGTTGATGTATTCCTGAAGCATTTCCTTCAGGGTGAGCACCTTGGGCTGGCCGTTGACCAGCGCCAGCATAATCACGCCGAAGGTGGTTTGCAGTTGCGTGTAGCTAAAGAACTTGTTCAGAACCACCTGGGGGTTGGCGCCTCTTTTCAGATCCACCACAATGCGGATTCCCTCGCGGCTGGAGTAGTCTACCACATCGTCCACGCCTTCAATGCGTTTGTCGTTGACCAGATCCATCATGGCCTTGACCAGCTGGCGTTTGTTGACCATGTAGGGGATTTCGGAGGCGACGATGCGGTAGCGACCGTTGGCCAGCTCTTCAATTTCGGTTTTGGCCCGGACGACAATCCGACCCCGACCCGTGGCGTAGGCCGCGCGGATGCCCGAGCGTCCCATAATCAGCGCGCCGGTGGGGAAATCCGGCCCTTTAATATGCTGGCAGAGGTCTTCCAGTTCGGCACCGGGGTTGTCTATCAGGCAACACATGCCGTCAATGATTTCGCCCAAGTTATGAGGGGGGATATTGGTGGCCATACCCACGGCGATGCCGGAGGAGCCGTTGACCAGCAAATTTGGAAAACGGGAAGGCAGAACGTCCGGCTCTTTCAGGCGGTCGTCGTAGTTTGAGGAAAAAGATACGGTATCTTTTTCGATGTCGTCGAGCATTTCGACAGAGAGCTTGCTCATGCGAGCTTCTGTATACCGATAGGCGGCGGCGGGGTACCCGTCCACCGAGCCGAAGTTGCCGTGGCCGTCAACCAGCATGTAGCGAAGGGAAAAATCCTGCGCCATACGCACCAACGCGTCGTAGACCGACGCGTCGCCGTGAGGGTGGTAACGTCCAAGCACGGCGCCGACGGTGTCCGCACATTTACGGTAAGCTTTGTCCGGCGTCAGGGAATTTTCATACATGGTGTAAAGAATTCGCCGGTGAACCGGCTTAAGCCCGTCCCGCACGTCCGGCAGGGCACGGCTTACAATGACCGACATGGAATATTCCAGAAACGATTTTTTCATTTCGTCGGATATTTCCACGGGTACGATTTTTTGGGGTTCGCCGGATGTTTGCAGCGGTACGGTTTTCTGGTTTTCGTCCATAATGGGTATGTACGACCTTTCTGGCGCAACGCGGCACCTCTGATTACACACCAATTATAACACGGCTTGGCGCGGAACACAACAAAAAAACGCCAGAAGAAAAAAGAAAATTTTTTAGTAATAATGAATTTAAATCCGACAGATGACAAAAAACGAGAGCGCCAAAATACCGGTTTCCACCCGCAGAGCAGGTGGAAACCGGTTTTATAATAAGGGGGCGGCAGAAGTTGCGCGCGGCTCCCCACGGGCGGAAAAACTGCACATTTCCCGCCACCGGCGCGCCGGGCCCGTTTTTCGCCCCTCTGTACCAGTTTATGCCGCCGGCGTTTTTTAGTTCGGCAGAATTTGACATTTTTTGCGCCCCTACAGCTCTGTCAGCTTCTCAATCAGCCTTTCTTTTGCCCCTTCAAGTGTTTCACCCGGCAGCTGCGCCGCAGCCATGGTATGGTGCCCGCCGCCGCCGAAAGCTTCCATGATTAGCTGTACGTTCACCCGCCCGAACGAGCGCGCCGAAATATTCACGCCTTTTCCCGCGGGATTATCCTCCGTCGGGTACAGAATGAACGAAGCAGACACGCCTTCCACGGACAAAAGTTCGTCAGCCGCCTGAGATGCCGCTATCCGCACGGTTTTGCCGGCCTCCTCCACCAATGAAACCGCGCACCCGTTTATAATATGCGCCCGCTGGACAATGTTCGCTTTTTCGCGGTAAGCCTCCATGCTTCCGGCAAACATCTGCTTGACCTGAACCGGGTCGGCTCCACGGGAGCGCAAATACGCCGAGGCTTCAAAGGTTCTGACGCCCGTTCGCAAAACAAAGTTTCGCGTGTCCAGCATAATGCCGGATAAAAGCGCTTCCGCTTCGAATTTGCCGATGGGGTTCCGGTTTGATTCAACCATATACTGCGCCAGTTCCGCTACCATTTCGCTGGCAGATGACGCGGACGGTTCGTGATAAAAAATCACAGCGTTTCCGATATAATCCACCGTTTTCCGGTGATGGTCGATTACCGTGATGGTTGTGCAGGCGTCGTACACCGCCTTGCTTTCCAAAAATCCGGCGCGGTGGGTGTC
The DNA here is from genome assembly GCA_031273775.1 of Oscillospiraceae bacterium. GTDB lineage: Bacteria > Bacillota > Clostridia > Oscillospirales > Acutalibacteraceae > JAISRF01. Next base: position 4,928 of record JAISRF010000147.1, on the reverse strand, counting down.
CACCAATACCAGCAGGGTTTTACGGGTAATGCCGGGGAGCGCCGCCGAAGGCGTGACGGTGCTCCCGCCATGGGCAAGATACCGGTCAAGGAGGGCTTTGGCCAGCGTTTTTGTCGGTTCCAGCACAATCTTTGCTTCTTTGCCTAAGCAGGCGGCAATGCTCCGCACCCCGATTGCGGCGCCTAAGCAGTCTAAATCAGAATATGCGTGCCCCATAATCAGCACGCTGTCGCTTTCCTCAACGAGGGCGCGGAGCGTGGAGGCGATAATCCGACTGCGTACGCGGGTTCGGGTTTCCACACCGCGGCTGTGCCCGCCGAAGAATTCGTATGTACCCTTGTTTTTCAGCGCCGCCTGGTCGCCGCCCCGCCCCAGTGCCATATCCAGCGCAGCGCGGGCGAATTCGTCACATTCGCGCAGCGTTTCCCCGCCAAGCCCCACTCCTATGGACAGCGTAACGCCGGTGTTCTCGCCGTTCGCCGCTGTCTTCACGCGGGTCAGCAGGTCGAATTTGTCCGCCCGGTGCTCTTCCAACCGGCGTTTCTCGGATATGTACAGGTACAGGCTGGAGGACAGCCGGCACAGCAAGCCGCTTCCGGAAAAATATGCTTCTATTTCTTTTTCCGCTTCCAGCAACCGGGCGGCGCGGGCGTTGTCCCGGACGCCTTTCGCAATTTCGCCGTCCCCGTCTATGGTAATATAGGCAACAGCCGGGCGGGACTGGGCATATTCCTCGGCGGTATGGCGAAGCTGAGTTTCATCAATAAAATAAAATACGCTGATTGCGTCTTTTTCGCCGCCGGACACGCTGTAATAGGTGGTAAACAGCTTATCGCCCAGGGCGATTTCCGCGTGGCGGTTGTCTTTGAGGGTTTGCAGAGCCTCCGCGTCAATCAGGTCTGTCAGCGGACGGCCGAAAATATCCTGTCCGTTGGTGACCCCGCTCCTGAACGCCTCATTGTACCAGATCATTTCATCTTTGCCGCCGGCGGCCAGCACAGGGATGGAAAATCCCTGCAAGACCTGACTGCCGGCCGCCTCTAAATTTTCAGAAAGCTTTGCCACATATCGGCGGATTCCCCGTTGAATGTACCGAAGATGCAGCGCGGAATATAGCGCTGCGGCTGCCGTTAAAACCGCGGAAGCGGCTAACCACACGCTGCCGGCAAAAAAGGCAATTCCCGTTTGCAGGCAGAGCGCAAAAAGCAGCACGGCCAAAACGGTAGAAAACGACCAAGTACCCTGTTTCACTGCGTTTTTCGCCTCCGTTTCAGTAGGGGCGAGCCTTGTGTCCGCCCGGTTGAGTAGGGGCAGGCTTTGTGTCCGTCCCTAAATCTCCATCACAATGGGCAAAATCATCGGGCTTCGCTTGGTGCGCTCATAAATAAACCGGGACAGCGCTTCTTTCACCCTGAGGCGCATGGCGTTCAAATCCTTGGGGCTTTGGGTCAGCGCGTCCAAAAGCGCCCGCCGAGCCGTTTCCTCCGCCTCGGAAATCAGTTGTTCGGACTCTTTCATATAAACAAACCCGCGAGAAATAATCTGCACCCCGGCCACCAGCTCCGCCGAATAAGTATCCACGCCGGCTGCAGCCACAATCAGCCCGTCTTCGGCCAGCAGTTTCCGGTCGCGCAAAACCACGCTCCCCACGTCGCCTACGCCCAGTCCGTCCACCAGTACGCGCCCCGCCTGAACTGTGCCGTTCAGCTTCGCCGAATGGCGGGTCAGCTCCAGCACGCGGCCGTTTTCGCCCATTAAAATGTTATCGGGCAATATGCCCATCTGCCGAGCCAGTACCGCGTGTTTGCGCAGGTGGCGCTGTTCGCCGTGCACCGGCATGAAGAATTTCGGTTTGGTCATGGCCATCATCAGCTTTTGCTCTTCCTGACAGGCGTGGCCGGATACGTGAATATCGTACATGTTTTCATAGACGACATTGGCGCCGAGCTTCATCAACTCGTTAATCACGCGGGACACGGTTTTCTCGTTGCCGGGGATGGGTGTGGCGGAGATAATCACCATATCACCGGGGATAATTTCCACCTTGCGGTGATCGGAAAACGCCATGCGGTACAGCGCGCTCATGGGCTCGCCCTGACTGCCGGTGGTGATGATAACCAGCTGTTCCGGCGGGAGTCGCTTAATCATATCAATGTCGATCAGTACGCCGTCCGGCACATGCAGATAATTCAAATCTCGGCTGATTTGCACGGTGTTAATCATGCTCCGACCGGAAACCGCCACCTTGCGCCCGGTGCGCACCGCTTCATCGACAATCTGTTGAACACGGTGGATATTGCTGGAAAAGGTGGCGATCAGAATGCGGTTTTTGCCGGCGTTTTTGAACAGTGCGGAAAAGGATTCACCAACCTTGCGTTCGCTCATGGTAAAGCCGGGGCGGTCGGCGTTGGTGGAATCGGACAGGAGGAGGAGCACACCGTCCCGGCCAAGCTTTGTAAACCGGGCAAGGTCTATTACATCGTCGTCGATTGGGGTGGTGTCCACCTTAAAGTCGCCGGTCTGGAGCACCAGGCCCACCGGCGTGTGCAGCGCGATGGAAACGGCGTCCGGAATGCTGTGGTTCACGTGGATAAATTCCGCCTTAAAGCAGCCCAATGTCACCATGTCGCCGGGTTTAATGACGTTGAGCTTTGCGGAAGCGGCAAGGCGGTGCTCCTTTAATTTGCCCTCTACCAGCCCTAAGGTCAGTCCGGTTCCGTACAGCGGCACATTGATCTCTTTTAAAAGGTAGGGAATGGCACCGATATGGTCTTCGTGCCCGTGGGTGAGCAGAAGTCCGCGGATTTTTTCTTTGTGTTTGACCAGGTAAGACACATCGGGGATAACAATGTCCACGCCGGGCATATCTTCGTCCGGAAAGGACATGCCGCAGTCCACAATAACGATGTCGTTTTCATATTCGTACACCGTGATATTCTTGCCGATTTCGTCCAGCCCGCCCAGCGGGATGACGCGAAGCGGCACGGTGGTTCCCTTGCCGCCCTGTTTTTTTTGCTGTTTTTGCTGACCGGGTTGTTTAGTGGCATCGGCGTTGCCGGGAGCATTGAGATTCGCACGGTTTTGCGCCAATTCCGCCGTTAAGTCACCGGGATTGAACTTGGTGGGTTTTCGCTTGTCCGGTCGGGCGTTTTCCTTGTCCTTTTTTGGTTTGTTCAGGTTGGGGCGTCCGGGAAGACGAGCCGCCTGCTCATTTTTACGCGGGGGTACCAGTCCGTAGAGAGGTGTGGAATCGGGATTTGTTTTTTCTTTCACTAAGTTTGCTCCTTTTTAGAAGTTAGAGGTTTTATTATGTACACGGGCACAACAGGCACAGGAGAGACGGCCATGTACGAACCGTCTCCCGCGTCGCTGTTTTTCGTGCTGCTGTTTTTTTGTGCTGTGGAGAACAGATTTCCTTAAAGAAACCTGTATATATATCAAAAAAATTAAGTCAACGGTAAAAGGGGATGGAGGTATGCGTACATCCCCTGTATTGTAATCATACCGCTTTTTTTACCGCTTGTCAAGAGAAATCGAAAAACACATTCCAAATCACTTTTAAATGCCAAGAATCGCCCCTTTACCGACTTATTATGCCCGGTAACGTAACCGCCTAACAGGTCAGGGACAATAAAATTTGAAAAGACGTAAATAAGAGCCTGTATTCACAAGCGGACGCGGCGTTAGTGTCAACTGGCGGCAAATTGCTTGACAAGCGAGTCACGCCCGGTTACACCAACCACGGATGAAATCCAAAAGTTACACAACCAACATTGTGACAATCCGATTTTTTGCCGAGCATTGAGGGAATATGCAACCGCGAGACAAGACCAGTATGACGTAATACTTGACTTGCGCGATTCTATTTCCGTTCGGCGTGAGATTGTGAACGGATGCGTCAAAACGCTTGAGGGTTATGTACGCGATGTGGATGATTGGAATTTTAACTTTGCGGATGCAGGTGACTATTTTGAACAGATTGACGCAATGATTAAAGGCGATGGACTGTTCAAACAACCGCGAGTAATCGAGCCGCAGGAGGGCGAAGAACCGACCGATACAGCCGAGCCGAAGCCGGACGATTTTACAGCCGCGTTTAAGGGCTATACGCAATGAGCCGCGCATTATATCCGGCTTGCGTTTCAATGCCCGGAGCTTGACGAACTACCCACCGAATCATCCCCGGCAGCGTGGCAGCCGCTAAAGTCTTTGCGAAGCTGTCCGGGTTGATATGAACAGGAACGCCCTACCCATTACCAGGCAGGGCGTTTGCTCTTTGACATGAATTTGTGTTTATACTGACTTCATCAAAACTTTTAATAGCCCCCAAATAAACACCACCGGGAAAAAGATAATCATGGTTAAAGTTATCATGCCTTTGTTATACCCTGTCCAGTCAATGGCGGCACCCTTGACCGCCAAAGCGATAAAAATAATGAGTTTCGCCGCCAACATGAGGGCGAGAATAGCGGCTAAAGCTAACCAGAGATATACAATAACCATGCGTCAATCCTCCGCTAACTTGCACTTTGAAAAATAGCCGCCCCAACATTCACCCTCAAACGTGATAGTGTCACCACCAACAACCTGTTTTAGCGGTTCTTCTTGCTCTTTTTCAAATTCTGCATAAAAGAAAACTACTTTTTTAGCACATTGTATAAAATCGCAACTATAAATGATAACCCCATGAAAATTATACCTAAAAATATAAATTTGCCGCCTAATGGAGCATTATAAAATATGTCTAATATATCATTCATAGACGGACTCTTTTATTTGTTGTTCTTGATTAAATATGCTAAAAGCATTGGCACGAACAGAATAGCGCATATAATCCACATGGTTTACTCCCCGCTTCGACCTGTGGAGCGCCGAGGTCACGGATTTTGTTCCGTTCCAGCCCTTCGGCGAGGACATCCTTTAGCTTT
>JAISRF010000043.1 GCA_031273775.1 Oscillospiraceae bacterium | reverse complement strand
TGGTGCCCATCATTCAACCGCCCTGTATTAAGTTGGTTACCACCAAAAAGGAACGCCAAATTCACATGGAATACGCCGGTCATAAGGTTAAAAAATCCACCTCCATCATCTTCCCTATTGCGGTTACCGTCATTGCGGGGGTCATTGCCCCCAGGAGCGCGGCGCTTGTTGGCTTTTTGATGTTCGGCAACCTGCTGCGCGAATGCGGGGTTCTGGGTAGCCTTTCGGAAACGGCACAGAATTCGCTCGCCAATTTGATTACGATTTTTCTCGGACTGATTGTGGCGGTAAAAATGCAAGCCGACCAGTTTTTGAACGTACAAACGCTGATGATTTTGGGACTGGGGCTTGTGGCGTTTGTCTTCGACACCATTGGCGGAGTGATGTTCGCAAAGCTCATAAATCTGTTCGCCAAACGCAAAATCAACCCGATGATTGGCGCGTGCGGCATTTCCGCGTTCCCGATGAGCTGCCGGGTGGTACACAAAATGGGATTGGCGGAGGACAACCAAAACTTTTTGCTTATGCATGCCGCCGGGGTGAATGTGGGCGGCCAGATCGCCAGCGTGATTGCCGGTGGGTTGATTTTAAACCTGATTCCAAAATAATAAATTCGTGGAGGGCGGGTTTATCTCGCCCCAACAGGAGTGTAAAGTATGATTTTAGACAGTCTGTCTGTACTGCTGTTCGGCATGGCGGGGATTTTTGTCGCCATGGGGCTGATTGCCTTTACCGTGTGGTTGCTGAACAAGCTCGGAACCCGTCTCTCACGGGACAAATCAAAATAAAATTCATCGCAAACCGGCAAAACTTCAAACGCGCAACCGTAGGTGAGGATATACAACGGTCTCAAAATCATGGGGGAAAACAATGAACATTCAATCCATACTCACCGCCGAATTCCACCTGACCGCCGCGCAGGTTGCGGCTACTGTACAGTTGATTGAAGACGGCAACACCATCCCGTTTATCGCCCGCTACCGTAAGGAAGCGACCGGCGGCATTGATGATGTGACGCTGCGCGGCTTTGACGAGCGACTGGCCTACCTGAAAAACCTTGAAGCGCGCAAGGAGGAAGTCATCCGGCTGATTGACGAGCAGGGCAAATTAACGCCGGAATTACAGGCGGAGATTGAAAAAGCCGTAGTTCTCCGGCGCGTGGAGGACTTGTACAAGCCTTATAAAAAGAAGCGAGCCACCCGCGCCTCAAAAGCGAAGGACGCGGGGCTTGAACCGTTTGCCCTGACAATTCTCGAACAGAAACTCCAAACCGGAAACCCGCTCACGCTGGCCGAACCGTATATAAATGCCGATGGTGGATTTGAGGACGCCGAGGCTGCCTTACAGGGCGCGTGCGATATCATTGCTGAGATGATTGCCGACGATGCGGACATCACCGGACAACTGCGCGAGTGGACCATAAAACACGGCGCGGTCGTGTCCGAAGCGGCAAATCCCGACGAAAAGACCGTTTATGAAATGTACTATGAATTCCGGGAGCCGATTGCCAAAATCCCGAATCACCGTGTGCTGGCCATCAACCGGGGCGAAAGCGAGGAAAAACTAAAAGTCAAGGTGGAAGTTTCCGCCGATGAAGCGGCTCTGACACTGGAGCGCCGGGTTATCAAGGGGAGCAGTATCTTTACCGGCTTACTGAAAGGCACTCTTACCGACAGCTACAAACGGCTGATTGCGCCGTCATTAGAGCGGGAAGTGCGCCGCGACCTCACCGAGCGAGCGCAAACGGACGCCATTAAGGTGTTTGCCAAAAACACCGAAAATCTGCTTTCCGCCCGCCCGGTCAAAGACGCGCGGGTTATTGCAATTGACCCGGGCTACCGCACAGGATGCAAGGTGGCCGTACTGGATGAAACCGGCAAGCTGCTGGACTATACCACCATTTATCCCACGCCGCCCAGATCCGATATCGCCGGAACCCGGCGGGTACTGACGACCTACTGTCAAAAACACAATATCAACGTCATTGTAATCGGCAACGGCACAGCCAGCCGCGAAACCGAAGAAGTGGTCGCGGACTTCATCCGTGAGTCCGGCTTACCGCTACAGTATACCATTGTCAACGAGGCGGGTGCCTCGGTCTATTCCGCTTCCAGGCTGGCCAGCGATGAATATCCCGATTTGGACGTGACCACACGCGGCGCCATGAGTTTGGGACGGCGGTTGCAAGACCCGTTGGCGGAGCTGGTGAAAATTCCTCCGAAATCCATCGGCGTTGGGCAGTATCAGCATGATTTGAACCCAACCGCGCTTGACGGCGCCTTGACCGGAACGGTGGAAAACGTGGTCAACCGTGTGGGGGTTGACCTCAACACAGCCAGCGCGAGTCTGCTCGGTTACGTTGCGGGTATCGGCCCAGCGGTGGCCAAAAACATTGTCGCGTACCGCGAAGAAAACGGTGCGTTTTGTGACCGTAAACAGCTTAAAAAAGTGCCGAAACTAGGCAGCAAAGCCTTCGGGCAGTGCGCGGGATTTCTGCGTATTCGCGGTGGAAATAATCCACTTGATGGCACCGCAGTTCACCCGGAAAGCTACACGGTGGCGGCCTCCCTTCTGGAACGCGCGGGTCTGATTGGAACGGGCGGCAAGTTGCCTCCTCTGCATGGCGGCATTGCCGATATTGAGGAACGTGTGGGCAGCGTCCCGGTTCTTGCCGAAGAACTGGGTGTGGGTCTGCCGACCCTCCGCGACATCATCGCCGAAATCAAGAAGCCGGGGCGCGACCCCCGCGACGACGCGCCGCCTGCCATTTTCAGCAAAACCGTGAAATCCCTGGACGACTTGGCTGTCGGCATGGAACTGACGGGAACCGTCCGCAACGTGGTGGACTTCGGCGCGTTCGTGGACATCGGAGTGAAAAATGATGGGCTTGTACATGTGTCCAAGCTGGCGAACAAGTTTG
>JAISRF010000246.1 GCA_031273775.1 Oscillospiraceae bacterium | reverse complement strand
TCTGTCGTAGACCGGATTCCTAAACGGCATCTTTTCAAGCGACGCCATATCGCTCGCCAATTCGTCCAGTAGCTTGTTAGCGGCGCTTTCACTGACTCTCGCCAAAAACTCAAAATGCTCGGCCATTCGGTCATTGGCGGAAGGCGCTACCATAACCCTGTAGGTAATTTCCTTATTTCCCATACGCGGCGCCCTTCGTAATCGCTTCCTTCATATTTTTCTTAAACTCGTCAACCGTACAGCCCTCCGTGCCCGCTAGGCGAGCGCGTTCGGCAGTCAAAAGACGCTCAGCGACCGCCAAATCTTCTTCTCTGCGGCTATAGGTCTCCATATCCATGATAACGGTATCACCTACACCGTTTCGAGTGAGAAAAATCGGCGTTTTGTTGGTGCGGCATATTTCCGCAATCTGATTGTAGTTTTTTCGTATATCGCTGGATGATCGGATGATTGGGCTCATATCGCTTGCTCCTTAGTCAAATTCACATCAATATTATACCCTCATTTCACACCAAATGCAAGCCCTATTTGAAAGAGTTATAAAAAAACACCGTTGCAGTGTTACTATTCACGGCCAGACTAAATTCACTAGGATTGTCAAGCAAAGAGGATGAAGGGAAAAAGTTGTAAAACCCATCGTCAAAATGACGAAAAGATTTCCGAGCAACATTTGACAAAAACACAAACCTGCTGTAGTGTATGAGCATGAAAAAAAGCACCAAGTAGCGGGAGAGCGTTTGGGTTAGCATCAAATTACGATAAACTGTTCCAGAAAGACTATGCAAAGCTTCACGAAAAAAACGAAGAACTGAGTGCCGAACTACGGAAAGAATAGCGGGACGCCCACGAGCCAGACGCCAATAGGAAAATCCAAGGTGATCCCGAACAGCCGCGTAAAAAGTGGAAAGCGCGTTGGAGGTCAGTGCGGTCATCCTCGTTACAAGCTTGAGCGGTTTGCCGATGCGGAAGCAACGCAGACGGTGGAGCACACGCTTGAGCGTTGCCCCGAGTGCGGACACGAGGGCATGGACGAGACCGATGTGACAATAGAGAAAGACGAGCTGGACTACAAAGTGACCGTCACGAAGACGCGGCATGTGTTCAAAGTCTGCAGTTGCCCCCGGTGCGGAAAAGAGTGCCACGAACCGATACCGAACCGGCTGAAGGAGGAGTGCCAGTACGGCCCGGAGGTTCAGGCTCTGGCGCTTGACCTGATGGACGAGGGACACGTGACGATCAACAAAACGGCGAAGATGATCTTTGGTCTAACACGCGGCGAGCTTGCCTTGAGCGAAGGGTATCTGGCGAAGCTACAGAGACGCGCCTCAAAGGCGGCGGAGGATTTTTGCGCCGACCTGAAGAGGGAGATATTGACGCAACCCATCATGCACTGGGACGACACAGTCGTAATGGTAAACAAACGCCGCGCGTGCCTGCGCTTTTACGGAAACGAGACACTTGCCCTTTACAAGGCACACGAGCGCAAAAACAAAGAGGGTATGGATGAGGACGGCATGCTTAGACTCCTTCCGGCTACGACTGTGGTCGTGCATGACCACTTGATGGTAAACTACAACAAGGAATTCAGCTATCAGAACGCTGAATGCAACGAGCACCTGCTCAGGGATCTGCGGCGCGTGTCGGACAACCTCGCTATTATTCTGACACGGAGGAGACTCTGATACTCCGGTTGCTGGACTACAAAGACCAGTATCTCGCGTGGATGGTCAATTTTGACATTCCGTTCACGAACAATTTGGCCGAAAGGAGCCTTAGAGGCGCGAAATCGAAGATGAAGGCGTCTGGGCAGTTTCAAAATATCGACAGGGCTTCCGACTACGCCAACATAAAATCCTACCTTGAGACCTGTGTAAGGAACGGTATAAACGGGTTCCGAGCTTTCGTCGCGCTTGCTGCCGGATTACCCCTAAAGCTAAAGGATGTCCTCGCCGAAGGGCTGGAACGGAACAAAATCCGTGACCTCGGCGCTCCACAGGTCGAAGCGGAAATTAAATAGATATTCTCCCCCCCGCGCAATTCCATATCAGATGCGCACAACGCCCTGACTGCTGTTATGCCGGGTGATTTTTGTTGCGCCTCTAATCAGGCAGTGAATAGTAATCTCTAAGGTTTTCCGCTTACAAAAAATTGGACAAACCCCCTTGACAAAACTCTTACAAGGTAAAATGTTCCGGACAACTTACAAGCACTTGTTTTGTTTTGGGGTTGAAATTATTTGTTTTACGTTATATAATACAAGCAGTTGGAGAAGGCAGAATTGTGAATGAACGTTTATTACGGCGGGATTTCCGCCACGCGGGACGCAGTCGGAATGGCGGTTCACGCTCTGGAACGGGCGATTATCCAAGCGGTTTTCGTCAGTTGAACTGTCCCGATAAGGTTTGACTGTTCTTATTTAGCCGATGTGATCTGTCAGCGCATCCGCAATGGCCATGGCGAGCTTGCCCTGGTAATCGCTGTTTCTTAGTCTCAGGCTTTCGGCGGGGTTGGACATAAAGCCGCATTCTACCAAAACGGCGGTACTTTTGGCTTTGTGTATGAGGTAAATATCGTCACTGGATGCCTTTGCCTTGAAATCATTGTCGGGCTGGACGAAGGTTTTAAGGTTTTGCTGAATGCTCTGGGCAAGAACCTTTGCCTCCGGCACATTGGGCGCGTAAAATACCTGCGCGCCGCTCACCCGTGAGGATTCGAAATTATTTTGGTGAATGCTCACGAACAGAGCGTTGGGGTTCGCTTCCATGATTTTCATTCGGTTGTGCAGGTCGGACGTTTTCTTTTGGCGGATTGTTACGGCGCTGGGGTCATGAATGGAAATGTCCTCCTCGCGGGTCATGGTTACGTCCCAACCCAGGGCAACCAATACATCGCGGAGTCGGAGGGCAATTTGGAGATTGATGCCTTTTTCCTCCGTACCGTCTTTTGCGGAAGCGCCGCTGTCCACGCCGCCGTGTCCCGCGTCAATAATGACCGCCGGGCGATAGAGCGCCGGCGCATTAGCTGCCCGGATATGTCGGTCCAATCCCATACAGCCCCAAACTGTCACAAACGCGATCGCAAAAACCGTCAGCGCGACCGTTATGATTTTGCCTTTGGTTAAAATCTTGAACATATGCAAATGCCCCCCGTGTCATGTGGAGCCGCTATCATATTCATATGAAGCGACCGGAGCGGCATATGACAAAACGAAAAGGTACCCGTGCGGAAAAATTAACCGTAAGCAGGTATTTCCAATAAGAATGCGGAGGTCAAACATGAAGCTTGGTATTGTGGGACTGCCCAACGTGGGCAAGTCCACCCTGTTTAACGCCATCACCGAGGCGGGCGCGCAGTCCGCCAATTACCCGTTTTGCACCATAGAACCCAATGTGGGTGTGGTGGCTGTGCCCGACGACCGGCTCTGTCGGCTGGCGGAGATTTATAACCCCGCAAAAATCACTCCGGCCGTGATTGAATTCGTGGACATTGCGGGGTTGGTGCGCGGCGCGTCCAAAGGTGAGGGTCTGGGGAACAAGTTCCTCTCCCATATCCGGGAAGTGGACGCCGTTGTGCACGTGGTTCGCTGTTTTGAAAACGGCGACATCATTCATGTGGAGGGCGATGTGAACCCTGCCCGCGATATTGAAATCATTAACCTGGAACTGATTTTTTCAGACATGGAGCAGGTCGCCCGCCGTTTGGACAAAGCAAAAAAATCGGCGAAATCCGACAAAGCCTTCGCCGTCGAGGCGGCGTTTTTGGAACGCCTGACCGCTGCGCTGGAAAGCGGTAAACCCGCCCGCTCACTGGACTGCACCGCGGAAGAGCGGGAAACGCTTTCCCAGCTGGCGCTGCTTTCCGCAAAGCCGGTGATTTACGCCTGTAACCTTTCGGAAAGCGACTTTACGGGCGGCCTGGAAAACAACGCGGGTTACGCCGCTGTCCGCGAAATCGCCAAGGCCCAGGGCGCGGGCGTGTTGCCCATCTGCGCCGAACTGGAGGCGGGGCTGGCGGAGATGTCCGGAGAGGAAAAGGCGCTGTTTCTTTCGGAAATCGGGCTAAAACAGACCGGGTTGGATCGATTGATTCAGGAGTGTTATTCACTGCTGGGTCTGGTTTCTTTTTTAACGGCGGGCGCGCCGGAGGTACGGGCGTGGACCATTGCCAAAGGCACAAAAGCCCCGCGGGCAGCCGGCAAAATCCACACTGATTTTGAGCGCGGATTTATCCGCGCCGAGGTGGTGGCGTATGACGTGCTGGCCGAATGCGGGAGCATTGCGGCGGCAAAGGAAAAGGGGCTGGTCCAAAGCCAGGGCAAGGAGTACGTCATGCAGGACGGCGATGTGGTACTGTTCCGGTTTAATGTGTAAAAGATACCCTTAAAGACAGCGAAAGTTTT
>JAISRF010000196.1 GCA_031273775.1 Oscillospiraceae bacterium | reverse complement strand
CATTATCCGAAACGGGGTGCTGTTTCAGGACAATAAAATGTCAGGCAAAGATAACCGCGTGCGAATGCCCACGGGCACATTAACGCTGATGGGAGGTGTTTTATAATGCCGAGAAAGGTTTATATCGAAGTCAATATAAAAGTAGATGCCGAGGGAAACACCAACCCTTTGTCCTTTGTTTGGGAGGACGGCGAAGTCTACGAAATCGACCGTCTGCTTCACGTTGGACGGCAAGCAACCACCAAAATCGGGGGGAGCGGTATCTGCTACACTGTGATGGTTTGCGGCAGGGAAACCAAGATGTGGGAAGATGAGGGAAAATGGTTTATGGAAGCCAAACGGTAATGATTGTTAAAACCAATTGGTACAAACCCTTACAAAGCAAGAATTCAATTTAATCCGCTGGATGTATATAAGGAAGATGAGAACAAATGAACCGTATTGTTCAAAACGGTGCGCTTGCGCCGGGCGTTTTGGAAAGAATCAAAAGGCACAGTGCCGGAACCGAAAACCAGAAAAGCCGTCTGATAAAGTGCCATTACTGTGGACACAACTCCATCAGGCTGTTTGAGGATTTTAGAGACCATGTCCAGATTAAATGTAGCGCTTGTGGCAATGAATCCATATATAACGCAGTGTTGTGCAGGAACGGAAAGGTTGAATTCACGTTACTGCGCTTATAAAAAACGGCATATCTAAAAATTGAATACATACTGTGCCTTGGAGCTGAATAGATAGACTTCCTACGAGCCGTATGAATGTGAGGGAATCCCAGTTGTGGGAATTCTTCGTTCATCGGCGCGCTACGCGAATGTCATTCATACAGCTTCAGTATTAGGTCCTTTCGGCTTTGCGGCTGAAAGGGCTTTTTTGTGTTTATTGGTTACTTAGCGCGCGCGCCGCCTCCGTTCATTTTGATTCTACCCAAATCAAAATGAATGGAGGAACCCGAAATGGGCTTCAATTACAAAAAGGAATTTGCAATGTTTCAAGCCGCTTTTGAAGCGGACAAGTCCGTCATGCTGGCCGCTGGGATGAGCGAGGAAGATATTCAGGCGCTGTATGCGCGTGACTTAGCGGAATTTAACTCCAACCGCCGCTTTTACCGGTATCAGGACGAACACGCCGATGTTAATGACGATGAGTGGCTGAATAAATCCACAGCACACCTCAAAAAGCCGGATGTAGAATCGGTTGTGTTTTCAGGCAGGTCGCTGGCGGAGGCGGAACGCAAAGAGGTGTTGGACGCGCTGCCCTGCCTGAATGACGGTGAACGTGCGGTAATGTCTCTTTATTGCGAAAAAGATATGCCGTTGACTGCCATTGCCGAAAAGCTGAAATTGCCCTATGACACGATTCAGAAGCGGCGGAAACGGGCGCTTGAAAAAATTTCTAATAAATTTTGAAATCTTGTCCGATTTTGCCTTTTCTTAAGGCTTCCTGTATGGAGAGGGTTAAAATCAATCCACCAAAACCGAATAGTTCAGTATCTCATTTACGCTAACCGCAAGGCGAGCCGTCCGGCTGGCGCGCGAAGACCGCCGTTCCTGTCAGGGAGCATAAAAGGCGCGAGCGATAAACGCCGAAAGCCTAAATCCGGGGTTGACACCCCGGACCGGCAAAGACCCTTGCGGTGACCATGATACTTCCGCCGAGTCGAGGTTAGGTCCCAGACGGCGGCCCGCGTGAAGGGGGAGCGGCTTCCCGGTTCGTGAGAACGGCCGGGCAGCCCTATGAGGCCGGTGTCACCGGCCGGGTGAGATATTCCGTAGATATGCGGGTGCGAGCGGCAAGTTCATATCAACCGTGTCGGTATGCGCGAATCGCCCACAAGTTGGTGGCGCAAATATGACACACCAAAAAAAGTTAAAGAACAGAGACCGCGCGGCGGGGTCCCGCGGGCAGTGACACTTTTTCCATTAACGGAAAGACATACAGACAGTGCCCGTTTACCTCCGCCGCGTTCCTGTGCTCTTTAACGCACCGGCGAATAAAAACTCTGGGGGAATCTTTGTGAACAACCAAACGCAGATCATGACCCTTTGCGCTTCCTGTGCCAAAATCTATTACAGTATGCCCGACCAACGCATCCGGCGCGCCGACCGGACGCAGCACATAAAAGAGCGCTGCGAAATTTGCCAGACCCACCTCGGCTACGATTATGCCGTTACGGAAGTTCAGAAAAAAGACAGGAGGGCTGGCAAGTGACGGAGCAGACATCTACCCCGTTGGTAGACATTCAGGATGTGACCGTGGACAGGAACCTGCCTAAACAGGAGCGTATTGCCGAATTTCTGCGGCAAATCAAAGACCCATACCGTTTCAAATGCGGTAAATTTACCGTGACGGCGAGGTTTTCCGACAATGGCGTGACCTTGGAAGACTGCCTGCAGCGAATCATCTTGTGATCTTGTGAACATATTGTGAACGTTCAAAAAAACACTGGACAATCCGTGGAAACTGTGCTATGCTGATGCTCGGAAAAAGAATCGAATAGAGA
>JAISRF010000195.1 GCA_031273775.1 Oscillospiraceae bacterium | reverse complement strand
CCAAAAAAATCGCGCACAGTTTGAACTGCATTGAACGCCCGGCGACTTTTTTAACCCCCTCCGATGCGGTTCACGGCGGCTTGGGATTTTTGCAAAAAGAAGACGTATTGATTCTGATCAGCAAGGGCGGGAACACCGGTGAGCTTTGCGCGTTGATCCCCGCCTGCCGCACAAAGGGCGCGGCGTTTATCGGGGTGACCGAAAATCCCGAATCGGCGATCGGACGCGCGGCGGACGTTTGTTTTCACATTCGGGTGGAGCGTGAACCCTGCTGCTTCAACATGCTCGCGACGGCCAGCACCTTGGCGGTGATCGCCGCCTTTGACGCGGTTTGTATTGCGCTGATGGCCTATACCGGCTACACAAAAGAGCAGTTTGCGGTGATTCATCCCGGCGGCGCGGTCGGTCATCGGCTGATCAACAATGAACAATGAAAAGAGATTGAGCATATGACGGGAACAATGCTTGCGGCGGTGTTTCGCGACATTGAACAAATGGACATTGAGGAAAGGCCGATTCCGGATTGTCCCGCCGGGGGATTGCTCGTGCGGGTGGCCGCGTGCGGGATTTGCGGCGGCGATGTTCGCAATTTTCACAACGGACTGAAAGGCGGTGTGAAGAATCAGATCATGGGGCACGAAATCGCTGGCGAGGTGGTGGAAACCGGGGGCACGCGGTTTTCGGTGGGCGAAAGGGTTGCGTTGGCGCCCGACGTGAGCTGCGGGGAATGTTACTATTGTCGGCGAGGGCTGGTGAATCTTTGCCTTTCCCACAAAATGCTGGGCACTCATTACCCGGGCGGGTTTGCGCAATATATTGCTTTGCCGCGAGAAATATTGCAGCGGGGATTTGTGGAGACAATTCCCGCCGGAATGTCAAATCAGCACGCAGCCTTTGCGGAAACGGCTGCTGCTGTGATTGCCTGTCAGCAACGAAACCAAGTGTCGCTGGGAGACAGCGTTGTGATTATCGGGGACGGCCCGGTGGGCTGTCTGCACATTGAAACCGCGCGGGCACGGGGTGCTTCTAAAATTTTCATGCTCGGACGTGGGCGGCTGGAACTCGCGAAAGCGTTTGAGCCGGATTTACTGCTCGATAACGCAGACACGGAGGCGGTAACAGCGGAGGTTCTTGCCAAAACCAATGGAATCGGGGCTGATATTGTGATCTGTGCCGTTCCAGTCGCGGCTGTACAGCAGCAAGCGGTTGAAATGGTACGAAAGCGGGGAACGGTCGTCATTTACGGCGGCGTTCCAAAATCGCGGGAGACCACGAAGCTGAATTCCAATTTGATCCATTACAATGAAATCACGGTGACTGGTGCGTTTTCCTACCCTGCAACCGGGCTTAGTGACGCGCTGGACGCAATACATAATCAAAAAATTCACACCGAAAAATACATCCACGCGTGCGTGGCGCTTCCGGACATTGCGGATGGGATGAAGCTGGTGGAAACGGGAGCCGCCATGAAAGTGATGGTTGAGCCATGGAAAGAAGTTTAGCGCGGATACGATAATCAATGAAGGGGGGCGCCGTGTAATGGAACGCAGACAAATCGCGAATATCATCTTTTTCGTCCGGGCTGTCGAGCCGCGTGATCTGAAGCGCGAATCGGTCATGGTTGAAACCGTTCGAAACCAAATTGACTTAGTGCGGCGTTATGGTTTTCCTGCAAGCTTCCTTTTGCAATACGACGCGCTCATACGCCCTGATTACATGGAACTGGTCAAAAATCTGCCGGAGAACTGCGAGGTCGGCGGTTGGTTTGAAATCGTACAGCCCCTGGCGGAAAAAGCGGGGTTATTGTGGCGCGGACGGACGGGCTTCGCGTGGGATTGGCATCCGAATGTCGGATTTTCGGTCGGGTACACGCCGAAGGAACGCCGGAAGCTGGCGGACGTTTTCGTGGAGGATTTCCGGGAACGGTTTGGGTTCACGCCGCGCTCGGTCGGCTCGTGGCTCATTGACGCGGGAACCCTTGCTTATTTATCCGACCGTTACGGCTTGGAGGCCTCCTGTAATTGCCGTGACCAGTGGGGGACCGACGGCTACACGCTGTGGGGCGGCTACTGGGGGCAGGGCTATTATCCAAGCAGGTTAAACGCGCTGTGTCCGGCGCAGACCGAAAAACAGCAGATCCATGTGCCGACCTTTCGGATGCTCGGGTCCGACCCGATTTATCAGTATGATGACGGACTTTTTGGTAGTGAAGGACTAAGCGCGGCCGAGGCGCAGCATGTCGTCACGCTCGAGCCGGTTTATCCGGAAAGCGGTGGGAATTCAAAGTGGATTGACTGGTATTTTCAAGAAAATTTCAAGGACAGCGTTACCTTTGGCTACACGCAAATCGGACAGGAAAACAACTTCGGCTGGGAAAGCATGAAAAAAGGGCTGCTTTTTCAGTTTGAGGAGCTCAACAAGCTGTGTGACGCCGGTAAAATCAGCGTTCTGACCCTTTGTGAAACCGGGAAATGGTACAAGAACACATTCCCGCTCACGGCGGTAACCTCCGCATCGGCCATGACCGACTGGCAGGCGCAAGGCCGAAAATCCGTATGGTTTGAAAGCCGGTTCTATCGTGTGAATTTATATGAGGACAACGGATGCTTCTGGGCGCGTGATATTCATAAATTTGATGAAAATTACAAGGAAAGATATATTTCCGCTGTCTGCGAAGGGTCGTCTATGATTTACGACAACCTGCCCGTGATGGACGGCAACCGCTGGAGCGCCGGAAAAATCCGCGCGGGACTGTATCCCAAAATCCGCACGGATTCAGGAAAAACGCGGGAAATCAAAGGAACTTTGGAAGCGGAATACCCAGACACGCAGAGCGCGCTGATTAAAGCCGGGGTACTGAATATTACCTGCTTGCCCGAACGCATTGTGTTTACCGCCCGACTTGCGGCGGGAGAAACGCTTCTGCTGGAGCTGTGCGATGGAGTCGGGACGCTGAAAAATGTGAAAATTAACGGAGAAACGCTCCAATATGAACATAACGGGTATCAATACACTGTCAAAACGACGGGTGCGGAGCAGATTTTTCAAACCGGTCAGGGAATTGCGATCTTGGCGCAGGGCGAAACGATTGATCTGATTTTTCAGTAAAATTCAAAAAGGAATGATCTTTTCATGTACGAAATTGACACGAAGCTTTTGCAGTTGGAGCGGGAGGGCCGGCCTATCCGGGTTGCGCTGATCGGCGCGGGACAGATGGGAAAGGATATTGTGGCGCAGATTGCCGGAATGAACGGCATGGAATGCGACGTTGTGGTTGATCTGAACTACGAATTAGCCAAGGAGGCCTACCGGCAGGCTGGCTATCCCGACGATCAGATTGTGATTGCAGACACGCCCGAGGAAATTGAAGCGGCGTCGGCGGCCGGAAAAAAAGCGGTGTCAGTTCAATATAAAGCGGCGGTTCGCGCCGGACAGGTGCAGTGCGTGATCGACGCGACCGGATCCCCGGAAATGGGCGCACGGGTGTCCATGGAATGTATATTTCACAAAAAACACATTGTGATGATGAATGTTGAATGTGACATCACCATCGGGCCGATTCTCCGCAAATTGAGCGAACAGGCGGGAATTGTTTATTCGCTGACCGCGGGGGACGAACCCGGTTCGGTGATGGAAATCATCCGCTTCGCCAAGGCGCTCGGCTTCAAAATTGTCGCGGCGGGCAAGGGCAAGAACAATCCGCTGGATATTTACGCGAACCCCGGAATGAAGGAATGGGCGGACAAGGCCGCAGCGCGGGACATGAGCCCCCGGATGTTGATTGAATTCGTGGACGGTTCCAAAACAATGATTGAAATGGCGGCGGTATCCAACGCCACCGGTCTGACCATCGACTGCCACGGAATGCACGGCCCCCACTGCAATGTGGCCGATTTAACCAAGGTGTTCAGCTTGAAATCGCAGGGCGGAATCCTTGACCGCGAGGGCGTTGTGGATTACGGGATCGGTAATATCAACCCCGGCGTTTTCGTGGTGGTGACCACCGACAACAAACGGATTATCGATGGACTTGTCCAGCGGGATATGGGAACCGGCCCGAATTATTTATTGTACCGGCCGTATCATCTGTGCTCCATTGAAACGCCGCTGACCGCCGCGCAAGCCGTAATTTATGGGGAATCCTCCGCGCACCCGCTATCCTATCTGACTTCCGAGTGCGTTACAGCGGCCAAAAAAGACCTCAAAGCGGGCGAAAAGCTTGACGCCATTGGCGAATATTGCTACCGCGCAGAAATTGAAACCGCAGCGATTGCTCGCGCCGGGAAATTGCTTCCGGTGGGTCTTGCCAAGGGTGCGCGCGTGATTTGTGACATTCCCCGCGACACGCCGATCACTTATGATATGGTGGAATTGGACGAGGGGCAGGTATTGCTTCAACTGCGCTGGATGCAGGATCAGATGTTAGCGGCGGAGGAATCATACTAATCCCAAATGAGTATCTCTGATAAGAATCTGACAACAAGTCAAAAGGAGCGGAATTTGAGCATGAAACAGGAAATACTAATTGGATTTGCGCCCACCAGACGACGGATTTTCAGTGTGGCCGACGCGCTGAAATATAAAGCGCTGATTCGCGAAAAGCTGGAAGCCCTGCAAATCCGCTTTGTGGATATTGAGGATATTAACGAGGAGGGACTGCTTCGCTGTGCCGAGGACGTTGAACCCGTTGTGGAGAAATTCCGTAAAGCCAAGGTGGATGCGGTTTTCTTTCCCCATTGCAATTTCGGATCGGAGCACAGCTGCGGCAAGGTCGCGGCGGCGTTAAAGGTTCCGGTTTTGCTGTGGGGACCGCGGGACGAAGCGCCTCTTGCCGACGGAAGCCGTCTTCGCGATTCCCAGTGCGGACTTTTTGCAACCGGCAAGGTGTTTCGGCGGATGAAAACCCCGTTTACATATCTCCCGAACTGCCGCGTTGACGACCCGCAGTTTGAGCGGGGAATGAAATTGTTCGAGGCGGCGGCCAATGTAGTCAAAGAATTCCGCCGCGCCCGGATTCTGCAAATCTCCACCCGCCCGGCCGATTTCTGGACGATGATGTGCAACGAGGGCGAGCTGCTTGAACGGTTCGGGATTCAGATTTTCCCGATCTCAATGACCGAATTCACCGATCGGGTGAAGCTGCTGAACGAAAAAGGACACCCCGAAATAGAGGAAACCGTTTCGCAGATTCACCGTCAGATGGAGGTTTGCGTGCCGGAGGAATCGGTTCGGTTGGTGGCGGCGATGAAAACCGCCATGAAGCTGTACGCCGGGGAAAACGGGTGCGGCGCCGTCGCGCTCCAGTGCTGGGACGCGCTTCAGCAATCGCTTCACATGATGCCCTGCTGCGCCAACGCGCTTTTGACCGGCGAGGGCTTGCCCGTGGCCTGTGAAACCGATATTCACGGAGCGATTACTGCTATCATGGCGCAGGCGGCGGGAATGGGCAAAACCCCGACCTTTTTTGTGGATTGGTCGGTTCGGCACCCCGAAAATGCAAACGGGGAATTGTTGCAGCATTGCGGGCCGTGGCCGTTGTCGCTGGCCAAGGAAAAGCCGGTGCTGGGACGGCCCTTCGCCTTTCCCGAGCATTGCCCCGGCTCTGTTTCCGCAGAACTGAAAGGCGGCGAAATGTCTCTGTTCCGTTTTGACGGCGACAACGGGGAATACGGAATGCTGCTGGGTACGGCGGTGGGGATGGACGGCCCGAAAAGCAACGGAACTTATGTTTGGGTTGAGGTTCCGAATTGGGCAAAGGTGGAAACAAAAATCGTAAAAGGGCCTTATGTGCACCACGCTGTGGGTATACACGGAAATCTTTTGCCGGTGATCAATGAGGCGCTGACGTACATTCCCGATGTCAAAGCGGATTTTTATGATGAGCAGCAGGAACGGCAGACGCTTGATTTTCTTTTTGAACGCTGACGGATCAATTTTCTTCCATATACCGGGAAAAAGGGCGGTGAAACGGCGTGTATCTGATGGGAATAGATGTTGGAACAACCCAAACCAAAGCGGCGGTTTTTGATGAAAACTGGTCAATGAAAGGATACGCCGCCTCGCCCAATGAAATTCTCCGTTCCAAGGACGGGTTTGCGGAACAGGACGCCGAGCGGGTGTTTCAAACGGTGCTTTCGGTCGTCAGGGAAGCCGTCGGGCGGTCAGGCGTCAGAAACCTCGAGGCGGTCGGGCTGTCGGTTCAGGGCGACGCGTTCATCCCGGTCGATAAAAACCGCCGGGCGCTGGCTTTGGCGCAGCTGGGGATGGATTACCGGGCGGGAGAGGAAACCGACGAACTGTCAGGGCGTTTTGGCGCGGAAACCATGTTCAAAAAAACCGGAATGCCGCCGCACCCGATGAATACGCTTTGTAAAATCCTGTGGTTCAAAAAACACTGCCCGGCGCTGGACGAACGGGTCTGGAAATACATGACTTACGCGGATTTTCTGCTTTCAAAGCTGGGCGCCGAAGAGCCGGTTATTGACCGTTCCATGGCGTCGCGAACGATGGCGCTGTCGCTGGAAACGGGACAGTGGGACGATGATTTGTTTCAATATGGGGCGTTACCGCGGGAACGGTTTTGCGCGCCGGCGGAACCGGGAACGACCGTCGGAACGCTTTCAAAGCGGATTTGCGAGGAAACCGGGATCACCGGACGCGCGCTTTTGACGGCGGGAGGTCACGATCAAACCTGCGCCGCGCTGGGGGCGGGACTCTTTGAGGAAGGAATCGCGCTCGATTCTCACGGCACGGCGGAGGTTCTGTCAAGCGTTTTACAAAAGTCCAACCTCAGCCGCCGCTTTTTTGAAAACGGGTTTCCGTGTTACAGGCATGTGATTCCAAAACAATATTTCACATTTGCGCTCAACCACACCGGCGGTTTGCCGTTTCAGTGGGTTCATGATCAATTTGCTTCCCAAGAAGCAGCGGAAGCTAAGGCAAGCGGTCGGGATACCTATGATGTGATCCTTGAAAAAATGCCGGTACAGCCCACCAATTTGATTGCGATTCCTTTTCCGAGCGGCGGCGCAAAGGGAAGCGTTCATGGGCTGACATTTTCCACCACCCGGCATGAGTTTGCCAAGGCGATATTGGAAGCCACTGCAATGGAACTTCGGAAAAATCTGTTGCTGCTGTGTGCGGCGGGTGTAAAAATCCAAGAGTTAAGGTGTGTCGGGGGCGGTGCGAAATCCGGGATTGGCCTGCAGCTCAAAGCCGACATTTTGGGGCTTCCCGTTGCGACGATGAAAATCCGTGAAGCTGCCTGCTTGGGTGCGGCGGAATTGGCCGGGGTTGGCGTGGGTGCGTTTGAAACTGCGGCGCAGGCGGCCCGGCTGGCTGAAACCGCGAAGGTGTTTTATCCAGAACAACAAAGAGCGGCACAATACGCGGAAAAGTACGCTGAATATATAGAAATCAGCAAATAGATAAACGGATATTCACGGTTGGGAGGTGAAACGGTATGCACCAGACGCTTTGTTTTTGGAGCTGGAACGGGGATTTGCGCGAGGCTGAAATCCGGAGGCAGGTTGCCGGGTTCGAGGGAAAATTCGGCGGATTGGTCATTCATGCCCGCGCGGGCTTGTCGGTTCCTTACTTGGGTGAACAATGGTTCGCGGCTTATGAAGCGGCGGCTGAGGAAGCGTCCCGGCGGGGAATTGACCTCTGGATTTACGATGAAGACGGCTGGCCGAGCGGGTCGGCTGGCGGAAAGCTGGCGAAGCTGGACGAGCGGCACTGGATCAAAAAGCTTAAATATGGCAATGTTTCAGACGCGGGAAATCACCCACTGCTGGCCATGTTTGAAAAGCGTGGTGAAACCGATTATCGTTTG
>JAISRF010000160.1 GCA_031273775.1 Oscillospiraceae bacterium | reverse complement strand
CGCTTGGGAATTCCGTGGCAGTCCAGACCACCTGCCTGAGCTGGGCCACGTAGCCTTCGACCCCGTAGGTGTTGTACTGAAATTCTTCGCTGAAACTGATATAGGCGGTGTTTCCCTGGACCCTGGCGGCGAGGATCCGCGTACCCCGGGGAATCAGAGTGACCAGGCCCTGCCGCTGTTCTTCGGCACTGGGCCCCTGGATCAGAATCTTGAGGGCGTCCACCATGGGAGAATCCGAGACGGGAATTTTTCTCGCAACCTTTGTTCTGAGTATGGATCCGTCCTTGTCGACCTTGGTGAAGTAGAGGGTTCGCTCACGGGATTCCGCCGCGGGGGCGGGTTCCGGGGGCCGGGCGGGGGCAGGCCGCGCCGCGGCGGGGCGCGGTTTGGCGACGTCCCCGGGCCGGTCCGGCGTGGACTCTGCGGGCCGGGCGGCGGGCGGCGCGGTAGCGGGCGGAACGGGCTGTACCGCGGCGGCGGACGGCGGACTGGATTTAACGGCGGATTCAAGCGGCAAAAATGCCGGAGACGCGTTGCTGGTGGATAACCAAAGCACAGCTCCAATCACCGATGATTCCTATTTCGCGCAGGCGAAAACAGACCGCGACAAGGCGCAGGCAGACTCGCTGAAAATTCTTCAGGAGGTGGTAAACGACGCGAAATCTTCTGCGGCGGCGAAAGAAAAAGCCTCCGCCGACATTGCGAAAATCGCTAAAAACGTGGAATCTCAAAGCGCCATTGAAAATCTGGTCAAGGCCAAGGGTTTCACCGAATGTGTCACCATTATTACCGGCGACCAGGTCAATATCGTGGTGAAATCCCCGGGGCTTTTGGAAAACGAGGTGATCATGATTCAGGACATCGCGACCGGTCAAACAGGGCTTGGGCTTGATAATATTAAAATTGTAGAACGAAAATAGTTGTGTTATTTTCAAAATCATGTTATGATATATGTGCGGCTTACCCCCGCGCATATATTTTTTTAGAAATTTCAGATTTGATTTCACGGAGGGTTCACCATGAAAAACGAAAACAATCCTGTGGGCGGACTGGTCATTTCCGAAGAGGTTATCGCCCAAATCGCGTCGACCGCAGCGCTGGAGATTCCCGGCGTTCAGGGTTTGAAGGCGAAACCCGCAAACGTCGGAGAGGTTATTTCGCTGGACAGCCACAAAGGTATCCGTGTTCGCACCTCCGAAGACGTAATACGCGTTGACGTTTATCTCACCCTTAAATTGGGTGCGAAAATCCGCGAGGTGAGCGAAGGCGTACAGCGTTCAGTCAAAGAAAACGTACAGAATATGACCGGTCGAGTGGTAGATTCCGTCAATGTTCATATTGAAGATATTGATTTAAGTGCGGGCACACCGGAATGATACGGTTTTCGCCGCAAGTTAAGAGTTTGGAGCTAAACGGATGACACGAAGCGAATCGCGCGAGCAAGCGTTTATTTTGGTGTTTGAGCGGAGCTTTCACGAAACGCCATTCCCGGAGCTTTTGGAAAACGCCAGACTGGCCCGCGAATACACGGGCGGGGATTTTGCGGAAGAGCTGGCAGAAGGGACGCTAAGCCACCTGCCGGAGCTGGACACCGCCATTTCGTCACACCTTACCCCCGGCTGGAAAATCGGGAGGTTGGGACGGGTTGCGCGTTCCATACTGCGCGTGGCTGTATTTGAAATGTTTTTCCGTGAGGATATTCCCGACAGCGTTTCCATTAACGAAGCGGTGGAGCTTGCCAAAAAGTACGGCGGCGATGATGATTCCGCGTTTGTAAACGGGGTTCTGGGCGGGATTGCGCGGGCGCAATCAACAGTGGAGGGGTGAACCGCCATTCTTCTGACAGTCAGTCAGCTTAATACCTACGTCAAAACTCTGCTGGAAAGCGCGGACGCTTTGCGCGGACTGTTTGTGGTCGGGGAGATTTCCAATTTTAACCGCCATTACAAAAGCGGGCATATGTATCTGTCGCTCAAAGACGGCGGCGCGCTCATCAAGGCGGTTATGATTAAAACCGCCGCCGAGAAGCTGCGCTTCACCCCAAGAGACGGATTGCGGGTGATTTGCCGCGGGCGTGTTTCGCTTTATGAGCGCGATGGCGCGTACCAACTGTATATTGACGATATGCAGCCGGACGGCGTCGGCGCGTTGGCGCTGTCTTTCGAACAGCTTTGCGAACGGCTGCGGGCGGAAGGTCTGTTTGACGAGAGCAAAAAACGCCCGATTCCAAAATATCCGGGACGGATC
This sequence comes from Oscillospiraceae bacterium, assembly GCA_031273775.1. Classification (GTDB taxonomy): domain Bacteria; phylum Bacillota; class Clostridia; order Oscillospirales; family Acutalibacteraceae; genus JAISRF01. Next base: position 1,607 of record JAISRF010000160.1, on the reverse strand, counting down.
GCGGTGATTACCTCTGCGGGCGGCGCTGCACTTCAGGATATTTTGTCGGTTTTGCGCCGGCGCTTCCCGATCACTCAGGTGATAGTCTGCCCCGTTGATGTGCAGGGAGCTAACGCCGCGAGTCAGGTTGTAAATATGCTTGATTCCGTCAATCGTCAGGGCGCGGCTGATGTGATAATAGTAGGGCGGGGCGGCGGCGCCGTGGAGGAAATCTGGGCGTTTAACGACGAACGTCTTGCGTATGCCCTGCGCCGTTCCAAAATCCCGGTGATTTCTGCCGTGGGTCACGAAACCGATTTTACTGTATGCGATTTTGCGGCCGATTTACGCGCGCCCACACCGACCGCCGCCGCGGAACTGGCCACCCCGTCGGCTTTGGAAACGGCGGCGCTGTTGAACCGTCTGCGTCAGCGGGTATCCGCCGCGGTTTTGGGTCAGATTGCCGCCCGCCGTGCCGTGCTCACTGCGCTGACCGTCCGGCGCTCGCTGTCCTCGCCGCGCTTCTTCATAGAAAGCCGCGCCGCCCGGCTCGAGTCCACCCGAAGGCGGCTTTCCTCCTCCATGCTCCGGTTAAGCGAGCGTAAATGGAAACGTCTCGCGCCGCTCGCCGCAAAGCTGGACGCGATTTCACCCTTAAAGCTCCTCTCACGCGGGTACGCCGCCGCGGTGAAAGACGGCAGAATTGTCACCTCGGCAAAGGAACTCATCATAGGGGACAAGCTTAATCTTCGCTTTGCGGACGGACAGGTAGAGTGCGAGGTTTCAGAACAAGCCCATTAAATATTCAGTACCCTAATTCTTGATTCTCAATTCTCAATTGCGCTCCGCAGAGCGCGTTAAACGTTAGTAGCTTATTGGCGCAAAACGCCAATAAAAAAAACAATAATTCTCAACTCTCAATTCTCAATTGTGCTCCGCAGAGCGCGTTAGGTGGTATTTTTATGACCTTTGAGCAGCAGCTTTCTCGTCTGGAAGAAATTGTTAATCTTTTGGAGACCACAAATCCGGAGCTTTCCTCCGCCATGACGCTTTTCGAGGAAGGCGTGCGTCTTTCCGCGGACTGCGACAAGCAGTTAAAAGAGGCGGAACTGAAAATTACCCGGTTTGAGGAAGCGCGTGAAACAGACGCGTAAATATCCTTACATATTTTGGGGAGGAAAGACTTTGCTGGAACAGTACGCTCCGGTCATCAACAGCGCCCTTGCCGGATATTTGCAGATGAGCGGCGAGCCTTGGGACTCTGTAATCAAGGCAATGGAATACAGTCTGCTTTGCGGGGGTAAGCGGATCCGGCCTGCGCTAACTCTGGAGTTTTACCGGCTTTGCGGAGGCGGGTTAAACGATGCCCTGCCCATGGCCTGCGCCATTGAAATGATACATACTTATTCTTTAATCCACGATGACCTGCCCTGCATGGACAATGACGACCTGCGCCGCGGCAAACCTTCCTGCCACAAGGCGTTCGGAGAAAATGTCGCGCTGCTGGCGGGGGACGCGCTTTTAACCCTTGCCTTTGAAACCGCGGCGAAAACTTCGCTGAACGCCATCCGGCCGGAAAACGTCCTTTGTGCCGTGCGGGAATTGGCGGCGGCGGCGGGCGCAAACGG
>JAISRF010000112.1 GCA_031273775.1 Oscillospiraceae bacterium | reverse complement strand
CTGGTGATGACATCAAAGGCTTACCTATCACTATAAATCCGCGATTACACCGAAAGCATTTTCTTTGGGCTGTCTCTCCGGCAATTCATTTTCAGCATCCTTGCCTGCGGTGTGGCCGTGGGCATTTATTTTGGGCTGAAAGATGTGCTCGGCACGGAAACCGTGAGCTGGCTGTGTGTTTTGGGAGCCGCACCGTTTGCTGCGCTGGGCTTCATCAAATATCATGGCATGACCTCAGAACAGTTCATTTGGGCGTGGGTTAAATCTGAATACCTTTGCCCGAAGAAGTTGACCATGAATGCCGAGGACGTAAAACCGCCGAAGAAGGGAGGAAAACCGCGTGGTAAAGACATTGAGCAGGCTGGCTAAGCAAAGCCACGAAAAATTTATCCCGCCGCAGACCGTCTATGAAGCCATTCCCATCAAAGAAATTTATGAGGATGGTATTTTTGTGGTGGGCAATCCCGCCGTCCGCGCGGAAAACCGGGTTGTGCGGTTTATGAAAGGGTTGCTTGCCAAGCTGGGGTTCCGGCGCAAGGGCGAGAAGCCGCAGACTTATTCCAAGACTTTCCGATTTGACGACATCAATTACGCGATTGCTTCAAAAGAGGAACAGGAGGGCATATTCCTTGAATATTCCGAACTGCTCAATTCCCTTGACAGCGGCGCAGCCTCAAAGCTCACCGTCAACAACCGCCGTATCAATAAATCCGATTTTGAAAAGTGTATTTTAATGCCGATGGACGGCGATAGATTGGATGAGTTCCGCCGCGAATACAACCAAATGCTGATAGATAAAATCAGCGGCGGAAGCGGGATGATTCAGGAAAAGTATGTCACGGTGACGGCCTGTAAGAAGAATTATGACGAGGCAAGGGCATATTTCGCCCGGATTGGCGGCGGCCTTATCACCCATTTTGCGCGGTTGGGTTCGGTGTGCGTGGAATTAGGCGCCGCCGACCGCCTGCGGATTTTTTACGACTTCTACAGGCAGTTGACAATTGATAAGGGACAGTTGACAGTTGAAGATATTTGCCCCGACACGATGGAGTTTAATAAAGACCATTTTCGTGTGGGCGAAAAGTGGGGGCGGGTACTGTACCTCAAAGATTACGCCAGCTTTATTAAGGACAGCATGGTGAGCGAGCTTTGCGGACTTAGCCGTAACCTGATGTTTTCGGTGGATATTATCCCCGTGCCGACTGATGAAGCAGTGCGTGAGGTGGAAAACCGTTTACTCGGGGTTGAAACCAACATTGCCAACTTTACCCGCAAGCAGAGCGAGCGGAACAATTTCACCGCCAATATCCCCTATGATATGGAAAAACAGCGGGAGGAAACCCGCGAATTTCTGGACGACCTTGTGACCCGCGACCAGCGTATGATGTTCGCCGTGGTCACGCTGGTTCATGTCGCCGACACCAAAGAGCGGCTTGACAGTGATACCGAAACACTCTTGACCGTCGCCCGGAAGCACCTCTGCCAGTTCGCCGTGCTGAAATACCAACAGATGGACGGGTTGAATACCGCCCTGCCGTTTGGGGTGCGGAAAATCGACACTCTGCGGACGCTTACGACCGAATCGCTGGCTGTGCTTATTCCGTTCCGGGCGCAAGAAATCAATCACGCGGGCGGTGTGTATCAGGGGGTTAATGTTATAAGCAAAAACCCCATCTTTGTCAACCGCCTGAACTTGCTCAACGGCAATGGCTTTATTTTCGGTGTCCCCGGCTCCGGTAAATCCATGACCGCCAAACGGGAAATCGTCAGCATTATGCTGGCAAATCCCAACGCCGACGTGATTGTCCTCGACCCAGAGCGCGAGTATTCGCCACTTGTCAACGCATTCGGTGGCGAGGTTATCCGCATCAGCGCGGTCAGCGGCAATCACATTAACGCTATGGATATGAACGCGGAATACGGCGACGGCGCGAATCCTGTTATCCTTAAATCCGAGTTTATATTAAGCCTGTGCGAACAGCTTATCGGCGGCAAGGGGCTGGGCGCAAAGCAAAAGAGCCTGATTGACCGCTGTGCGGCTAACGTTTACAAAGCATATATCCAGCGGGGATATTCCGGCGACGCGCCCACCTTGCGGAATTTCCGCGAGGAGCTTTTAAAGCAGGTCGAGCCGGAAGCACAGGAAATCGCCCTTGCCATTGAGTTGTTTACGGACGGGAGCCTGAATACCTTTGCCAAACCGACCAATGTGGACACCGACAGCCGTCTGATTTGCTATGACATTTTGGATTTGGGCAAGCAGTTACAATCTATCGGGATGCTGGTGGTGCTGGATAATATCTTGAACCGCATTACGGCCAACCGGAGCAAAGGCCGGAACACCTATATCTTTATTGACGAGATTTATCTCTTGTTTCAGCACGAGTATTCGGCCAATTTTCTGTTCACCCTCTGGAAGCGTGTTCGCAAATACGGCGCGTTCTGCACGGGCATTACGCAGAATGTGGACGATATGCTCCAGAACCATACCGCCCGGACCATGCTGGCCAACAGCGAGTTTATTGTCATGCTCAACCAATCCGGCACTGACCGTGCCGAGCTTGCCAAGCTTTTGAATATTAGCGATTTGCAGATGGGATATATCACCAACGTGGACGCCGGGTGCGGGTTGATTAAGGTTGGCTCGGCGCTCGTGCCATTTTCTGACAAATTTCCCCGCCATACAAAATTGTACCAGTTATGCAGCTCAAAACCGTTCGAATTTCAGACAGAGACGGAAAGAAAGGCTTGATTCGGCGTATCAAACCGGCAAGTAGGGATTGTTTCAGGGCAGATATTTTTATGTCTGCCCTGATTTTTGGAAAGGGGGGCACTTAAATTGCCCAAAGATATAAAAACACATTCAACCGTCAGGGACATCAAGCTTCTGGACAGGTCCGCCAGCGGCATGGCGCACGTTCACAATGCTTTTATAAAGGGCAAGGATGCCGTTGATGGCACACAGCAATCAGAACACAGCACCGCCGCGGGGTACGCTTCCGACAAAATAAGCGGCGGGGTGCAGTCGGCGGCGCAGGAAGCTGCCAATCGTCTGAAAAACCCGCATAAGAGCACGGCGAATAACGTTAATAAAGCAAAAGCGCATTTTGCGGAGGTCAAGCGTCAAATGCCCAATGCCCGAAAAGAAGCGGCGGGGCAAGCCAACCAGGCCGCCGACAGCGCCCAAAAAACCGCTGATGCCCTCAAAAACAAAGCAGATACGGCTACTAAAACAGCCCAACAAGCGCAAAAATCGTTGCAGGATGCCAATCGTGTTCTGCAACAGACACGCCAAGCCGGACGTCAGAGCGTTCAGACCGCAAAGCAGACAGGCAAGGGTGTTAAGGGTACGTCAAAAGGCACAATCACGACGGTGAAAAAATCGGTTAAAACCGTAGAACGGTCAGCAAAAACCACCGTTAAGACGGCGCAGAAAACCGCCAAATCCGCACAGACCGCGGCAAAAGCGGCAAAAACGGCGGCACAGGCTTCCAAGGCGGCATCAAAAGCCGCCGCACAAACCGCGAAGCTTGCGGCTAAGGCAGTGATCGCAACGGCGAAAGCCGCCATTGCAACCATTAAAGGGCTTGTTTCTATTATCGCGGCGGGCGGTTGGATTGCGGTGGTGATTATCATCGTGATTTGTGTGGTTGCTTTGATTGCCGGTTCGGTATTCGGCGTGTTTTTCAGCGGTGATAATTCAGGTGCAGGGTGGTCAATGCCTGCCGTTGTGCAAGAACTCGCGAATGAAATTGAAAGAGATGTTGAAGAAATAAAGCAAAACAACACTTTTGACGAAACGGATACAACCGCCGTGGTTATCTACTGGCCGGAGGTGCTGGCAGTTTATGCCGTCAGGGTGAACACTGACCCGGACAATCCCGCTGAGGTCGTCACGTTGGACGATGGAAAGATTGAAAAACTCCGGAGCATTTTGAATGACATGGTCAATCTGTCTCACTCGCTGACAACAGAAATGCGGGAAAAAATAGCGGCGGTCACCAACCCGGACGGAACCACCACCGAAACCGCGGAAACGGTGACGGTTACACGCTTGATTTTTACTCTGACCCAAAAGAGCGTAGACGAAATGGCGGCACAGTATGGGTTCAGCCAGACGCAGATTGACCAGATGCACGAACTGCTTAGCCCTGAATATTCCGATTTGTGGACGCAATGTTTGACCGCTTAAGATTTCCACGGCGGCCACTTTAACTAAAAAACAAAAAGGATGGTTAAAAACCATCCGTGCGTCCGTATGTGCCATAAAGTTTACACCTTTACGGCGAATGGATTATGCACACACACGCAAAAGCTCTAAAACGCCTGAGGTACTGCGTTTTATCCGGTTGAACGAAGTAAATCCGGCGCACATTCTGACTGCGAATCTGACTGCGAATAACATTGCGCAGACAGCTTTTCCATGTAGCTGCGTTTTAGCGCAAAAGACGAGTGGACATAACGTCCCAACGTGATGCTTACGCTGCTGTGCCCCGCGATTTCGCTCAGGGCTTTAAGCTCAAAACCCATTTCCGCGCAGGAGGTAATGAAGCTGTGACGCAGCGTATGAAAATTGGTTTCCGCAAGCCCGGCCTCCTTCAAAATGGCCTTGAACTGCTTCTGAACGGTGCGCGGCTCCACATAGTTCCCGATTGTTCCGGTTAATATAAAAGCGTCCGGGCTGGCTTCCATTTTTTTTAGCACGGCGGTCAGTGCTCCCGGCAGGGGAATTGTGCGCATTCCGTTTTTGCTTTTAGGTGAAGTGATTGTAATTTTCGTCTTGGCGGATTCGCCGGGTGACAAATTCTTTACACGCTGCATGGTTTCCCTGACGGTCAGCGTCCTTTCATTCAGGTTGACGGAATGCCAGCGCAAGGCACATAATTCTCCGATCCTAATACCGGTAAGCAAACTGAGTAGGACACCGAGCTTGGTTAAATCCGTATCTGCCGATAAAAAAACAATCAGCCTGTCAAGCTCATCACGACCTAATACGCGCGTTTCTTTCTTGTCTTTTCTGATTTTGATTCGATCAAGATTAATCGCGCAATCCGCGTATTTGAACACACTTTTTAAAATAACAAATATATCATGAACGGTTTTTGGCGACAGACCGCCCTTGCCGTCAGTCCTGCCGGAGATGAGCAGTTCCCCGATATAACTTTCAATCAACTCGCCGCTTATTTTATCTATTGGATATTTGCCGAGACGCGG
>JAISRF010000034.1 GCA_031273775.1 Oscillospiraceae bacterium | reverse complement strand
CTATTTTTACAAAAATTCCGCTTATTTTCACGGTTTTTGAAATTCATGCGGAATCAGGCGCGACTTTTCCCTGTTTTCAGAGTACCGCGCGTTCCATGTCTTTTTTCAATCGCTCAATGATCCGCTTTTCCAGCCGGGAAATATACGATTGCGAAATTCCAAGTTCATCGGCTACTTCCTTTTGCGTGTGCTCGGCAAAGCCGTCCAAACCGAACCGCATCTGCATAATCTGGCGTTCCCGCGGGGACAGCTTCGACACCAGTCTCAGCAGCAGGCTGCGTTCGTCCTCCGCCTCAATACCGCGGTTGACAATATCCGGGTCGCTACCCAAAACATCGGACAGCAGCAGTTCGTTGCCGTCCCAGTCAATATTTAGCGGTTCGTCTATGCTCACCTCGGTTTTCAGAGCGGTGGATTTGCGCAGGTACATAAGAATCTCGTTTTCAATACAGCGCGAGGCGTAGGTCGCGAGTTTAATGTTTTTGTCGGTGCGGAAGGTATTGACGGCTTTAATCAGCCCGATTGTCCCGATGGAAATCAGATCCTCCACACCGGCTCCGACCGCATCGAACTTCCGGGCAATATAAACAACCAACCGCAGATTGTGAACAATCAGCTGTTCCTTTGCCGTTTCGTCGCCGTTTGTCAGACGGCACAAAACGGCGCTTTCTTCCGCGTGACCCAGCGGCGGCGGAAGTACCTCCGGCCCGTTGATGTAATAACTTTCGTCAATCAGCAGAAGCCGTAACCGCAGCCGAACAGCCGCGTTTAAAATTTTTGATTTAAGTACTGAAAATTTCATTGTGCATCTTCCCGTTATTAAAATTATGCATTACGCATTACGCACTATAAATTATTAAACAGTTCGCTTCCGAAAATAGCCGAAAACCGCGGGGAAAGCGGCTTTTCGCTCACCGCTACGCAAACGGTGGCCGAGCTTAGCGCGCCGCTCTTTTTGAAGAGGCGCACACTGTCCGGACGGAAAGCCGGCAACAGACCCGCCCCGCCGATTACGGAATAGGGAATCAACCGGTAACGTTCCTTAATATCCTCGGTTGGCTCTACCGCCACATTGGTGAACGCCTTTCGAGAAAGGGCGGGGATGAGCGGCTCTACCGCGCGGTAATCGGCGACCACCACCGGCGCGCCAGACAGAATATCCACCAGTGTGTGTCCGGTATCGTAAAGAGCCGTCATGGAAACGGTCTGCCCTTTGAAGCTTATTTCCAGTTGAAAGGTATCGTTTTTCTGGGCGTTTATCCGGAACAACCGCCGGATAAACGTGATGACTGAATAACAGGCAAGCGTGGAAGCTACCAGCAAAAGCGGCGAAATGTCAAAATAAACCACGCCGTTGTTCACCGCCATCCGGTCGGGTTTCAGGCAGAACCACAGAGCCAGCATAAACCCCGCAAATATGAACGACGCGGCGAAAAACGCGCCCCATAGCCGCAAAAACGCTTTTTTGCTTCCAAAACCGAAGGACAGGGCAATAATCAGGCAAGAAAGTGCCAGCCGGAGCAATATTGACAGCGCCATATGTACCCGCGGCAGAAAAATAAGCAGTGAGCCCGCCGCCCCTGCCGCCGCTCCGAGGAAAACCCGCCACCGTTTTCCGGTTCGGCCGCATAAAAGAGCCGCGGCGCGGATTAGGAAAAAGTTGACAAACAGGTTCAAAAGAAACAAAATGTCCAGATAGACGGTCATGGCAGTGAATCCCCTTTAGGAAATTGAGAATTGAGAATTAGGATTTTTCTTGCGGTGACGCTGGGCCGGATTAAGGGGGATACATAAGGACAACGTATTTATTATATTCTTGACCGGGAGGCGCAACATGTCGCAACAACGTTGAAAATCTCCACGAATTTTGTGATTTTGGAAATTTTTTCTTGCAATCATTCCGTATATGAGTTAAAATCAAGAAGTCACCCGCAACTGACCTTTGCTCTCTGACTTCTTAAAACCGGAGGTTTTACCATGAGTACCCTTTATGTCGTCGGCACTCCTTTGGGCAACCTGGGCGATTTGTCCCCCCGGGCACTGGAAACGCTACAAACGGCGGATTTCATCGCAGCCGAGGATACCCGGGTGACTCTGCGCTTGCTTAACCGGTTCGGTATAAAAAAACCGCTCTGCAGCTACCATGAGCATAACAGGCGGGAAAGCGGGACGGCCATCTTGGAACGGTTGCAAAGCGGCGAAAGCTGTGCGCTGGTTACAGACGCGGGGATGCCCGCCATCTCTGACCCCGGCGAGGATTTGGTACGGCTTTGCCGGGAGCGGGGAATTGCCGTTGTCGCGGTGCCGGGAGCCTCGGCTCTGACCACTGCCCTCGCCGTTTCCGGAATGCCCTCCGGTCGCTTCACCTTTGAAGGCTTTTTGAGCACAAACACGAAAAACCGCCGGAAACACCTTGCGGAGCTTATAACGGAAAAGCGCACTGTCATTTTTTATGAAGCACCCCACAAACTGCCACACACCCTTCGTGATTTGTCAGAAGCGCTCGGCGACCGGAAAATCGCCCTTGCCCGCGAACTGACCAAGCTTTACGAAGAGGTGACCGTCACCACTCTGTCACAGGCGGCGGAAAAATATTCAAATGAAACGCCCCGCGGCGAATTTGTAATCATTATAGAGGGCGCCAACGAGCCGAAGGAAGAACCTGTTTCTCTGCCACAAGCGGCAGAACTCGCCCGGGAATATGTGAAAAGCGGCCTGTCCAAAACCCAGGCCGCAAAAAAAGCCGCTTTTGAAAGCGGCATAAAGAAAAGCGAAATTTACAAGCTTATTGCGGATATTTAGTAGCTTACTTCCAAAAAATGAATAAAAACAGGGGGAGCGCCAGTTGTTTTCGCGCATATGTACCGTCGGGGTTTGCGGCATGGAGGCCTATATCATTGAAATTGAAACCGATATTGCCCGGGGGATGCCCTCCTTTGACATCGTAGGCTTGCCCGACGCTTCGGTGAAGGAAGCCCGCGACCGTGTCCGCGCCGCCATGAAAAACAGCGGATTTGAAATGCCCGCCAGCCGGATTACCGTGAACCTCGCGCCTGCAGACATCCGGAAGGAAGGATCCGGTCTGGATCTGCCGATTTTGCTCGGCGTGTTGCTCGCAAGCAAGCAAATCAATTTTACCCCGGAACGCACCCTGTTTGTGGGGGAAATCTCCCTGAACGGCGGGCTCCGCCCAATCCCCGGTATGCTTGCCATGGCGATTGAGGGACAAAAAGCCGGATACACACGCTTTTTCGTGCCGTCCGGATCCGCCGCGGAGGGTTCTGTGGTGAAGGGAATAGATATCATTCCCGCCCAAAGTCTGGACGACTCCGTTAAAATGCTGACAGGCCGCAAAGAACCGCAACCCGCCCGTTATGAGGGCACGGCGCTTGCTCCGCGCGATTCCACGCTGGATTTTGCCGATGTGCGCGGCCAACTTGCCGCGAAACGCGCGCTGGAGATTGCGGCGGCGGGCGGCCATAACGTACTGCTAATCGGGCCGCCTGGCAGCGGGAAAAGTATGCTTGCCAAACGCCTGCCTTCCATTCTGCCAGACATGACCTTTCAGGAGTCGATTGAGACCACCAAGCTTCATTCCATTGCGGGTACGCTCCCGCCCCATGTTCCGCTGATTACCACCCGCCCCTTCCGCGCTCCGCATCACACTGTTTCGGCAGCGGGGCTGTCCGGCGGCGGGCGGATTCCCAAGCCCGGCGAGGTTTCTCTGGCGCACCACGGCGTGCTGTTTTTGG
>JAISRF010000007.1 GCA_031273775.1 Oscillospiraceae bacterium | reverse complement strand
GGAGACTGGTGTCCGCCGGGCAAGGGAGAGGCCGATTACACAGCCCCGCTCGAATTGACCGATAGCGTTATATCAATGGATATCTGCGAAAAAGCGGCGTTTATTTTCGGGGTACTGGGCATGGATTTGCACAGGGAATTCGCGGAAAAATTCGGCGCCCGGCTTCGCGCCGCAATCCGTTTTCGTCTGATTGATTTCAGCGCCGTGACTGCGGCGGGGAACTGCCAGACGGCTCAGGCAATGGTTCTCTACTTTAACGTTCTTGAAAACGGGGAACGGGCGGCGTTTTTTTCAAAGCTTCTTGCCTTGATTGACCGGGACGGCGGTCTTATGACTACCGGACTTCTGGGCGCGAGGGTGATTTTTCACGTGCTTTCCGCGTTCGGGGAGAGCGATCTGGCGTATCAAATGATTACAACGCCGGAATTTCCGTCCTACGGAAATCTGGTAGCACGCGGGGAAACCTCGATTCCGGAAATGTTTCAGCCGGAGGGGGGACGCGTCGCGTCGTTGAATCATCATATGTTCGGCGACATCAGCGGCTGGTTTATCCGGGAAATCGCGGGAATTCACCTTAATCCGTCCCGGGACAACGTTAATGAAATTCTAATCCGTCCGTCGTTTATCGGCAGTCTGGAATACGCGAAGGGCTTTCATATTGCCCCAGCCGGGAAAATTTCCGTTTTTTGGAAGCGAAATGAAACCGGCGCGGTTGACCTGAACCTGGAAGCGCCGGAGACTGTTTTTGGGAAAATTGTGCTGCCGGAGGGCTTTCGCTTTGAGGACGGTCGGTACGAAAAAAGCGCCGTTACGGGCGGTCACAGGCTTGTGCGGGAGTATTAATTTTACTTTTCTTCGCGGAGGCTCTTGAAAAACACACGGACAGGAGATATAATACAATGAAATCGGCAATAAGGTGTTTTAGCGGTTTATTAATTTGCGCAGGGGTTTTTATGATGGCGCTTTCAATTTCCGGCTGTGATAAATGCGCGGACGCCGTTTCGCCGCTCTCCGGCGGTTTTTCTTACGGCGACGCGGTAAGCGTTGACCAATTGGGCCGGGCGGTGAACCCCGTTTCAGAGCAAAAATCCGACAAAGAGGTGGGATTGTTTTATTTTCTCTGGAACGGACAGCACTCTCGGGGGAACATATACGATATTACAAAAATTTTCGAAAAAGACCCGGATATTTTCTGGGCCGAAAACACACCGGAAAGCCCGGAAACAGCGTTTCATTACTGGAGCGAGCCTCTGTTTGGGTATTATGATTCAAGCGATATGTGGGTGATTCGGAAACAGGTGGAAATGCTGACCTGGGCACAGATTGATTATCTGGTTTTCGACACCACAAACGCCGGCATTTATGAAAATGTATTTATGAATCTTTTAAGCGTACTGGAGGAATACCGGGCCGAGGGATGGAACGTACCCAAAATCGTGTTTTACACGAACTCTTACCCAAAGGAAACTGTTCAGGGTATTTATAACGCGCTGTACGGTAAGAATTTGTACAGAGATTTGTGGTACATAAAAGACGGCAAGCCGATGATCATCTCCAAAGCCTCAGAAATCGACGCTGAAATGCGAGCTTTTTTCATGGTTAAGGAAACCCAGTGGCCCTTCGGAGAGGAAGTGGCCAACGGCTACCCGTGGATTGATTGGCGCCGGCCTCAGCATATGGCATACGGTCTTGACGGGTTTGACGTTGTGTCGGTTTCGGTGGCGCAGCACCCGGGCTTGCCGATGAGCAATTCGGTTCGGTATCCCGAAAAATACAACGACAACTGGGGTCGCGGATACCACAATGGCGCGAACGACCCCGAAGCCATTGACCGGGGCGCGAATTTTCAGGAGCAATGGGACACAGCCATCCGCATGAACCCGCAGACGATTTTTATCACCGGCTGGAACGAATGGGTCGCGCAAAAATTGCCGGACGGAGATTCTTACATGATGGTGGATCAGTTTAACAAGGAATTCAGCCGCGACATTGAGCCGATGAAAGGCGGATTCGGGGATAATTATTATTTGCAAATGATTGAAAATATCCGCAAATTCAAGGGCGCGTCCGCCGACAAAAAAGAGGTAAAAAAGACGGCGATCAAAATCAGCGGCGCGTTTTCGCAGTGGGACGCGGTGGACTACGGTTACAAAGACTTCAAGGGCGACACCGCCGACCGGAAATCCGCGTCCGCCGCCCCGGAGCTCGGAGACGATTATTACACCGACACCACCGGTCGCAACGATTTTGAGGAACTGCGGGTTACATACGACAGCAAAAACGTTTATTTTCTCGCCACGACCGCCCGGGATATTACCCCCAACGATAATTCCGGGCGGTGGATGAACCTGTTTATCGGCACGCAGGGTTTGACGCAAACCGGCTTTGAGGGCTACGATTATGTGATCAACCGAACCCCGCGCGACAGTAAAACCACGTCGGTGGAAAAATCAAACGGCGGCTACGACTGGACGGATTGCGGCCGGGCTGAATATCGCGTGTCGGGCAGATATATCCATATCGCCGTGCCGAGGTCGGCACTGGGAATCACCTCCGATCAATTCACGGTTCATTTTAAATGGACGGATAATATCACGGATCCTGCGGATATTATGAACTGCTACACCTCCGGGGATGCCGCGCCTATCGGACGGCTGAGTTATTCTTTCAGCGTTAAATAATAATGTTACTCCATAAAAAAGAAATAAAGCATGAGGTAAAACGAATGGGAGCAATGACACCCGGTCAAGCAAAATGGATTTGGTATCCCGGAGAATTTGAATTTTGGCTTAATCAGCGGGTAGCCTCCGCGCGTTATCAAAAAGGCGGGCTGATCCCTCCTTTTTGGCGGGTGGATGTGTGTTATTCCAGTATTACCTTTCTTAAAACGGTGGAGCTGGAAAAGCCGGAAACGGTTTACGTTTTCGCGCAGGGCGAGTACAACGTGCATCTGTTGGGAGAGGCGCGCCCGATTCTTAATCCGCAAAACGGGTTTCCGATGGAAGCGGGGCGGCATCAAATCACCGTCAAAGTGTTTAACACCGAATCGTTCCCCGCAATTTATGTGACCGGGGAAACGGTGGTCAGCGATGAATCGTGGCTCACCGGCTGCGGAGACGACAATTGGATTTTCGCCGTCGGCTGGAATTTCACCGACCGGCAAAATCCACCGTGCGGATTCGCTCTTTCCGTCGAGCCGGTTTTTGAATATCAGCTTTTGGATAACGGACTGCTGGATTTCGGCAAGGAAATAATGGGGTATTTGCAGCTGGACGGCGCGGTCGGACCGGGATTTGTAAAAATAATTTACGGAGAGTCGCAGGAAGAAGCGCTGTCGGATACGGACGCTTATCAATTTGATATTTGGGAGCCGTCCCACGGGCAAAGTTATCGGTTTCCGATAGCAAAGGCGTTTCGTTACATCCGGTTGTCCCCAAACAACGCGCAGTGCGGCAAGCTGACCGTTTACCGGGAAATGCTGGATATTCCGCTAAAAGCAAGCCTGCGTTCCTCCGATGAACAGCTCAACAAAATCTGGGAAACCGCCCAATATACCCTGCACCTGAATTCCCGCGAATTCTTTTTGGACGGAATCAAACGGGATCGCTGGGTGTGGAGCGGGGACGCCGTGCAAAGCTTTCTGCTGAATTTTTATTCTTTTTTCGACATTGACATCAACCGCCGAACCTTGCGTTTGCTGGCCGGAAAGCCGCCGGTCAGCAATCATATCAACCACATTATGGACTACACCTTTTTCTGGGTGATCGGGCTTTACGATCACTATGTTTACACCGGCGACATGGTGTTCCTTCGGGAAATATATTCAAAAATGGAGGCTCTGCTGGATTTTTGTCTGGGACGCCGCAACGCGGACGGTATGATGGAAGGACTGTACGGCGACTGGGTATTTATCGACTGGGCGCCCATGGACAACGGCGGCGCGGTTTGCGCGGAGCAAATCCTGTTCGGCGAGGCGTTATATCGCGCGTCAAAAATATCTGCGGCGCTTGGACTTTTCGCCGAGGAAAAAAAATATTCGCAGCTGGCGAAAAAACTGAAATCAAACATCTTTAAGCTGTTTTGGAAGGAAGACAAGGGTTTTATCCATTCCGTTAAGCAGGGGGAACCGGACGGCGTTGTTTTGAAATATCCGGCCATCTTCGCGCTTTTGTTCGGCTGGCTGGACAAAGAAAAAAAGACTGTGGCCGAGGCTGTTTTGCTTTCCGGAAAAATTCCGCCCATCACCACGCCGTATATGCAGTTTTACAAGCTGATGGCGCTGGGTCAGGCCGGTTACTTTACGGAAATGCTTGACGAGATCAAAGCCTATTGGGGCGGTATGCTTGACGAGGGCGCGACTACGTTCTGGGAACAGTATTTGCCGCGGGAATCCGGCGCGGCGCATTTCGCCATGTATGACGAGCCTTTCGGGAGAAGCCTGTGCCACGCGTGGGGCGGAGGCCCGGGTTATTTGCTGGGTCGGTATTTTTTGGGCGTGAGTCCGACAAAGCCCGGTTATGAGGAATATGAGGTTAGACCAATTCTGGCCGGGCTGCCGTTTATTGAAGGGACGGTTCCCACGCCTTACGGGGAAATTGCGGTTTTCGCCGATGAAAAAAAGGTGACGGTTAAAGGAAACGGCAGTGTAGGGAAACTGATTTTGCCCGGTGCCCCAAAGCCGGCGGTGAGTGGAAAACAGGTTAAACAGCGAATTGTCAATATCGGCAAAAACGAAACGGTAACAGTGGAAGTATGAAAGATATAACGGCTGTTTAGAAGTTTTTAAAAGTTTTCCGTCAAATCAGTTATAAGTTTGCTAAATCTCAAAAAAAGAGGCAGGAGATCGACCGTATGAATAATCTAACCGCGCTTTTTGAAAACCCCACCGCCGCGTATCGCGGAAAGCCCTTTTGGGCGTGGAACGGCAAGCTGGAAAAAGAAGAGTTGATTCGGCAGACAGGCGTGTTTAGAGACATGGGCTTCGGCGGATATTTCATGCATTCCAGAACGGGTCTGGTTACCGAATATCTCGGGGACGAGTGGTTTGAACTGATCAACGCCTGCGCGGATGAGGGCGAGCGGATCGGTATGGAAGCGTGGCTGTACGACGAGGATCGGTGGCCCAGCGGAACGGCGGGCGGCATGGTCACGAAAAACCCGGATTTCCGCAAAAAATATCTCAGGATGTATCAAATTTCCGCCGCTGATTTTGTGTGGAGCGACGATATTTTTGCCGCTTATTCGGCGCGGGCAGAGGGTTTGAACCTGCAAAGCTACACGCGGCTGGAGCGGGGAACCGAAATTCCGGCAGACTCGCTGGTTCTGTACTGTATTCCGGAGCAAATGCGCCGGAGCACTTTTTACAACGGATATACCGACGTCGACCGAATGAGCCGCGAGGCGACCGAAGAATTCCTTCGGTTGACCCATGAAAAATACAAAGCAAAATGCGGCGACCGAATCGGAAAAAGCATTCCGGGCATTTTTACCGATGAACCCCAGCGGGGAACGCTCATGAGCCCTTTCGCGAGTGAAGCGGTCGACCCGGCGTGGAGTGTGCCGTGGACGGAAAAACTGCCCGATGATTTTAAAGCGCACTGCGGCTATGATCTGCTTGACCGTTTGCCCGAGTTGTTTTTCTGGTTTCACGGCGAAAAAATATCAGAGGTCAAATGGCATTTTACCGAAACCCTGCAGCGTATGTTTCTGGAAAATTACGCAAAGCCCATTAAAAACTGGTGCGCGCTCAACGGCTTTCTGCTGACGGGGCATATTTTGCATGAGGATTCGCTTTCTGCGCAAACGGCGGTTTCCGGATCAATGATGCGCTATTATGAAGAAATGGATTACCCCGGCGTTGACGTGCTGGGCGCGGATAACCGCTGTTACTGGATTGTTAAGCAACTGGTTTCGGCGGCGCGGCAATTCGGACAAAAACAGCTTCTTTCGGAGCTGTACGGCTGCACGGGTTGGCAGTTTACCTTTGAGGGTCATAAAAAGACCGGGGACTGGCAGGCGTTTTTCGGAATCAACCTGCGCTGTCCACATCTTGCGTGGTACACAATGGCGGGTCAGGGCAAGCGCGATTATCCGGCAAGTATCTTCTACCAGTCCGCGTGGTGGCGCGAATATAAAACCGTAGAGGATTATTTTTCCCGGCTGTCGGTGATCATGGACAGGGGCGAGGCGGTTTGTGACGTGCTGGTGCTGAATCCGGTGGAAAGCGTTTGGAGCCGGATTCATCCGGGCTGGACGGGCGGACTTGACGCGAACACACCTGAAATCCAGCGTATTGATCAAATTTACCGGGATGTGTTCGGGTGGCTGTGCGGCGCGCAGCTTGACTTCGACTATGGCGATGGGGATATTCTTGCCCGTTTAGGAAGTGTGGAGCAAAAAAACGGGGAAGCCCTTTTGCGCGTCGGAAAAGCCGCGTACCGCAAGGTGTTGGTCGCGGGGCTGGATACGGTGCGGTCAAGCACATTGGCGATACTCAGAGAATTCCGAAAAAAAGGCGGCAAGGTGATCTTTGCCGGGGAAGTGCCGCTGTATGTCAACGCGGTCAAGTCCGGGGAAGTGCTGGAGCTGGCCGGCGAATGTGTGACCGTGCCCCTTGACGCCGGTCTTGCAAAGGAACTGAAACCCGAGCATCAGCCGGTTTCTGTAATCGGAAGCGATGGCGGGTCGGTGAATGAAATTTACATGCAAATACGCAAAGACGACGATGAAACCGTGATTTTGCTTTGGAACAGCAACCCGAACAAAGCGCAAAACGGCGTTCAAGTGAATTTTAATTTGAAAGGCGTACTGACCGAATGGGACTGCGAAACCGGAAGTATCCGCGAGCTGGCGGTTCTGGAAACACGGGAAACCCGGCTGCGGTTTGACTTTGAGGGCAGCCAGTGGCATCTGTTGACCGTCACACCCGGCGCGTCCGCGAACAGCCCGAAAAAAACACGCGCCTGCGAAGCGCGGACGCGGGAACCGATTGCCGGTCCTTTCCGATATACCCTCGGCGAGCCGAACGTTTGTGTGCTGGACACCGCTTCCGGGCAAATTGACGGAGAAGCCTTTTTTGCAGAAAACATTTTGGGGATCGATGGAAAAGCGCGGGCAAAATTCGGGGTTCCATTTCGGTTCGGTGAAATGCTGCAGCCGTGGTTCACGGCTAAAACAGCGGATCAAATTCTCGGTAAAATTGAGCTTTGCTTTGAATTTTTCGCCGATGGCTCAAACCCCGGCGGCGCTCGCCTTGCCCTTGAAACGCCGGAGGCGTATAAAATTCTGCTCAACGGACAGCGCATATCCCAAATAACGTCTGAATTTTGGGTTGACCCCTGCTTTAAAATTGTTGAAATTCCCGATGGGTTCATCACAAAGGGGCACAATGAAATCACTCTCATCGCGGATTTTTACGCCGGGTTAAACCTTGAAGCCGTTTATTTGCTGGGCGATTTCGGCGTAAGCCTTAACGGCGGCGAAAAAACGCTGACCGCGTTGCCAAAAACCCTTGAAACCGGAGACATCTCCGAGCGGGGTCTGCCGTTTTACGGGGGAAAAATCTCTTACCACACAGGGCTTGTGATTGCGGAAAATGACCGCAAATCCGTCAGTGTACAAGGTTTTGCCGGCGCCTGCGTGAAAGCGGTGTGCGGCGGTCAAGGCCGGGTGATCGGCTGGGCGCCTTATGAGGCCGACATCACGGGCTTTGAAGGGGAGCTGACCCTCGAATTGTTTTTGACGCGCCAAAACACATTTGAACCACATTCGCCGATTCCGGCCGGTCTGCTGAAAACGCCTTATTTGCTGGGCGAATAATCTCAGAACGGCGGAAAATCAGCCAAAAGTTGCGCGGCGAACGGCTACGGGAACAGGTTCTCAAACTTAAAATAAGAGGAATGAGCCAATATGCAAAAGAAACAAATCGCGAATGTCATCTTTTTCGTCCGGGCGGTTGAGCCGCGTGACCCTAACACCGAAAAAATCATGCCGAAAACCGTTGAAAAACAGATTGATCTGGTCAGACATTATGGATTTCCCGCGAGTTTCCTTTTGCAATATGACGCGTTCATCCGTCCCGATTATATCTCACTGATTAAGACACTGCCGGAAAACTGCGAGGTTGGCGGTTGGTTTGAGGTGGTTCAGCCTTTGGTGGAAAAAGCGGGGCTTCGCTGGCGCGGCCGTCCCGGATTTGCGTGGGACTGGCATCCGGACGTCGGCTTTTCGGTGGGTTACACGCCTCCGGAACGTCTCTTGCTGGTTGATGTTTTTATGGCCGGCTTCAAGGAACGTTTCGGGCATTATCCGCATTCAGTCGGTTCATGGCTCATTGACGCGGTTACGCTGGCATATATGGCTGACCATTACGGTTTGGAAGCCTCCTCCATTTGCCGCGACCAGTGGGGGACAGACGGCTACAACCTGTGGGGCGGCTATTGGGGGCAGGGCTATTACCCGTGCCGGAACAATGTGTTATGTCCGGCACAGACAAAAAAAGCGCAAATTTCCGTGCCAACCTTCAGAATGCTGGGTTCCGATCCGATATATCAGTATGATTTGGGACTTTGCGACGGAGACGATTTTACGCCGTCCGGTTCCCAGGGTGTGGTTACGCTTGAACCGGTTTACGGCGGAAGCGGCGGAAATCCCCGCTGGGTAGACTGGTATCTTGGCGAAAATTTCAAGGAAAGCGTCACGTTTGGCTACACGCAGATCGGGCAGGAAAACAGCTTTGGCTGGGAAAGCATGAAAAACGGTTTGCTTTATCAGTTTGAAGCGCTTGCCAAACTGAACGCCGCCGGTAAAGTCAGTGTCCAAACCCTTTGCGATACCGGGAAATGGTATAAGGCAAATTTCCCGCTGACGACCGTTACCTCCGCTTCAGGTCTGACCGACTGGCAGGAGCGGGGCAGACAGTCCCTCTGGTTTGACAGCCGCTTTTACCGCGCGAATTTTTACGGGGAGGACGGACGCGTCTGGCTGCGCGATATCCATAAATTTGATGAAAATTACCGGGAAAGGTATTTCTCCTCCGTTT
>JAISRF010000121.1 GCA_031273775.1 Oscillospiraceae bacterium | reverse complement strand
TGGTGTGCGGGAGTGGGGGCCCGTCAAGGTCGGGATGAGTCCGTATACGGCTCAAAACGACCGTTTTTTCTTCGGATTTTTAATAGGTGGTTCAAGTCTCAAAAATAATTTTTCTCACCTAAAGATTGTAGTCAGCTACTCCGCATCGAAAAATCAATCATAAAGCCTCCCGCTCACGGCGTACTAATAAAGGTGGTGTAAACCCAAAATTGTAAAGGGGCTGCCGCCGTGAGCAATATCAAAACACAATCGCTTTCAAAATCCGCCGCCATTTTGACCTCGGCGAACATTATAACCACCGTGCTGGGCTTCTTGTACCGAATTGTGCTCAGCCGGGCGGTCGGTTCCCACGGGTTAGGGCTTTTCGGGCTAATTATGCCGGTATATGTGATTTCCTGCACCATCATTCAAACCGGTGTGCCGACGGCGGTTCTGCGGCTGGTCGCCCAAAAACACACAACCGGCGACTTTTGGGGAGCGAAACTTGTTGTACGTACGGCGGCGGGGGTGGTGATTTCCGTTTCCGCGGTCATTTCGGCGGTGGTTTTTTTCGGTGCGGAGCGAATTTCCGCGCTTGTGGGCGCAAAAGAAGCCGAAATCCCTCTGCGCCTTTTAGCCCTGTGTATACTCATCACCGGGTTTGAGAACATTTTCAAAAGTTACTTCTACGCTGTAAACCGGATTGTCCAACCAGCAGTGGCGGAAATTTTGGAGCAATCGGCACGAATGACCCCCGTGATTGCGCTGTCCGCTTTCCTGCCCGCCATGGGGCGGGTCTTTTCCGTGAGCGCAATGGTTGGCGGCATGATTGCCGGTGAATTCGCCAGTGGCTTTTCCCTGTTGCTGATGTTTCTGTTTTCCACGCGTACAATCAGAGGCGCGCAAACTAAGTCCCTGAGCGCGGAAATCAGGCGGATTGCCCTGCCGATTGTGGGTGCGAAGTTGTTTTGTAACTCGCTTTATTCGGTCAACACGGTGCTAATCCCGAGACGATTGACGGCGTACGGCTATTCTCCGGAACATTCCGTGTCCATTTTGGGAGAAATCACCGGGATGATCATGCCGCTTCTGGCGCTGCCGTTTACGCTGGTGGGCGCGTTAACCACGTTGATGGTACCAGCCACATCCTCCGGAATTGCGCGGGCGAGGGGCGAAAACGCGGGTAAAATTAACAAAGCGCTACTGTACACGGCGGCGGCTGTGCTCCCCTGTCAGGCGGTGCTAATGGCCTTGGGCGAGCCGCTGTGCCGAGCCGTGTACGGCGTAGAGGGTGCCGGGAAACTGGTCGCGGCGTTGGGTGGCACCGTACTTTTTCAGGCGTTTTCCATGATACTTTCCGGCGTACTTTACGGCGTGGATGGGCACGTCAGCGTGTCACTGGTCAATTCCACGGGGGCTGTCGCTGAATTTTTGTGCTTGTGGTTTCTAACACCGCGTTTCGGGCTGGGAGGGTATCTTTTGGGGTGTATGCTGCCGCCGCTTTTGGCATTTTCGCTTTACGTTCCGGCGGTCAAACGGCACACAGGCTTAAAACTTCACTTTGCCAAAAGAAGTGTGAAACCCGTTTTGGCGGCTGCCACGGCGTTTTTTGTTTGCCGGGTGTCCTACGCGGTGACGGCGACCAAGGTCACGGCGGCGCTACCGATTGCCATTTTTTCTGGCGTGGTGGTGTATTTGGCGCTGATTGTGTTTTTAGGCATTAGGAAAGAATGGGATGAATGCTGAGAGCGCAAGATGTTATGTTGCAAACAGCTGCAACTCCCCGGACGCGCGGTGCGCGCCCCTACTTGGCGTACTCGATCGCGCGGTTTTCGCGGATTAGGTGTACCTTAATCTGGCCGGGGTACTCCAGTTCACTTTCAATGCGTTTGACGATGTCGCGTGCGACAAGCACCATCTGGTCATCGGAAATAACCTCCGGTCGGACGACAATGCGAATCTCACGACCGGCTTGAATGGCGAACGAGCGCTCCACACCGTTGAAGGAATTGGCGATTTCCTCCAGCTTTTCCAGACGCTTGATATAATTTTCAATATTCTCGCGCCGCGCACCGGGACGGGCTGCCGAAATGGCATCCGCCGCTTGAACCAAACAGGCAATGACAGTTTTCGCGGGCACATCGCCGTGGTGAGCGTGAATAGCGTGAATAACCGCTTCATTTTCCTTGTACTTACGGGCAGCTTCCACACCAAGCTGAATGTGGGTTCCCTCCTGCTCGTGGTCAAGCGCCTTTCCGATATCGTGGAGTAACCCGGCGCGGCGCGCAAGCTCCACATTTTCGCCCAACTCCGCCGCCATCAGTCCTGAAAGGAACGCCACCTCCAATGAGTGGTTCAGCACATTTTGGCCGTAGCTTGTCCGATAATGCAGCCGGCCAAGCAGTTTGACTAACTCGGGGTGCAGACCATGCACGCCCACGTCCAAAACGGCGCGCTCACCCTCCTGCTTAATGTTGCGCTCGACTTCCTTTTTCGCGCTTTCAAAGGTTTCCTCAATGCGCGCCGGGTGAATGCGCCCGTCAATAATCAACTTTTGCAGAGCCAGCCTCGCCACCTCGCGCCGGATGGGGTCAAAACTCGAAAGCGTAATCGCTTCCGGCGTGTCGTCAATAATCAAGTCAACGCCCGTCAGGGTTTCCAGCGCGCGGATATTGCGCCCCTCACGCCCGATAATGCGCCCCTTCATTTCGTCGTTAGGCAACGCCACCACCGAAACGGTGGATTCGGATGAATGGTCGGCTGCGCAACGCTGAATGGCCTGCGAGAGAATTTCACGAGCCTTCTTTTCGCTTTCATCGGCGAATTCCGCCTGAAAATTCATGATTTTAACGGCTTTTTCGTGAGTCAGTTCGTTTTCAAGACTTTTGAGCAAAATCTCTTTCGCCTGCTCCGCCGTAAGGTTGGAAATGCGTTCCAGCATTTCGAACTGGCGTTTTTTGATTTCGTCCGCCTCGCGGATTTTTTCCTCAATTTCCTTGGAGCGACGGTTGAGCTTTTCATCCTTTTGCTCAATGTTTTCAAGTTTTTTGTCCAGTGTGTCTTCTTTTTGCTGAATACGGCGTTCCTGACGCTGAACCTCCGTGCGCCTTTCACGCAGTTCCCTGTCCGATTCCGACCGGAGATGGTGGATTTCATCCTTTGCTTCTAAAATTGCATCTTTTTTCTTGGCCTCGGCATTTTTCATTGCATCGCCAAGAATGCGTTTTGCTTCACTTTCTGCGGAACCGATTGCCATTTCCGCTTTCCGTTTGCGGTGATTGACGCCCGCGACAAACGCGAATACGGCTGCCAATGCCCCCGCAATACCGATAATAACCGGCAATAACCATGATGGCATGTTGATATAACCTCCTTATGTTAACCGCGTTTACGGCGGGATTTTGCATTTACCAATCCGCCATTATCAGGCCGCGTGTTCACCCGGAACGCTACATAAATCAGACCATTTTCAAAGCATACTCGCCAAAATATGCTTTTAAAAAAGCCGATAACGCGTACCATGCAATTCTAACGCCTTTAGGGCAAAATGTCAATCAGTTTTTGCTGGAAGTTTTTAGTAGCAACCCAAAACTTCAAAATAGTCGCACTGAGCTGCGGCTTGACGGAGCGCGTCCTGCGTGGCGGCGGAAAAAATATTCGCCTGCAAATCTGCGAAAAATCGGTATTTTTCACCATTCACCGGACGAGATTCAATTCTTGAGAGGTTAATTCCCGCCAAATTAAAGCTTTCAAGCACGGCGCACAGTGCCCCGCTTTTATGAAGGGTGGAAAACGTGATGCTGGTGGTGCCGCTCGTCTCGTCATATTCCGGCGCGGCGGCAATGGCGATAAACCGGGTTTTGTTGTTTTTGTTGTCTGTAATATCCGGAGCAAGCACCTCCAGCCCGTGAATCTCCGCCGCCTGACGGGAACCGATGGCGGCAAATTTATTGCTTGCCTTCCGGGCGACGGTCTGCGCCGCAACAGCGGTGTTGCGGCATGCGGTCAGATCCCAGCTGCGGTTTTTCAGGAAGCGGCGGCATTGGTTAAAGCCCTCCGGGTGCGAAAACACCTCTCGGATTTCGGAAAGGGTTGCGCCCGGCAGACCGAGCAGACACTGCGCGACCGTCACCCACATTTGCCCTACAATATAACAGGAATGGCGGCGCAAGAGATCGTAAACCTCACCGATTGCGCCTGTCTGGGAATTTTCAATCGGCAAAACGCCGTAAACGATCCGACCGGATTTTACCGCCGTAAACACATCTTCAAAATATTCAAGCTGTTGTTTTTCCGCGCCGGGAAACAGCTCACCCGCGGCAAATTCACCCCATGCGCCGGACACGCCCTGAAAGCCCACGGTCACACCGGGTGGCTTAGACGGGGCGGGGAGCGGAAAATCAACCGGATCAGACAACTGCAAGGATTGGTTCTGGCGGATTTTTGAAAGGGCAATCAGGGTGCGGGCAAAGGACGCCACCTCGCTGTCGTGGCTGCCATCGGAGGCGGCAACCGCCGAAGCGATAACCTCGCGCTCACGCGCCTCGTCCGTAATGGCAAGATTTCCCTTTGCTTTGATGTTCGCCACCCTGGAGGAAAGCGCCATGCGCCTGTCAAACAGCGGAATCAATTCTTTGTCCACCGCGTTGATTTCGGCGCGCACCGCCGCAAGCTCTTCTTTGTAATTGATCAATTTAATCAAACTCCAAACTTTTTTAATGCATTGATATTGCTTCGCGCACCCGGAACACCTTGTTCATAATGCTCTTAAATACCTGCGGCGTGACCGACTGCGCGCCGTCGCACAACGCGG
>JAISRF010000103.1 GCA_031273775.1 Oscillospiraceae bacterium | reverse complement strand
CCGAATCGATCCAGCTGGTCTTTGAATACGTTGGTCACAATGATCATTTCGGGTTTACAGGCGGGAGCGACGGTTCTCATGTATGCCTCATCCACCTCTAACACCGCGATACCTCCGGGTTTCGGCTTGCAAAAAAGCGGTTTACCTTTAATCAAAGCCGCTGCAATACCGCCGGACATATTTGCGCCTTCGGTGTTGGTGACGGCGGATATTCCGGCGGCAAGAAGCATATTGTACAGCATGGCGGTGGTAGTGGTTTTGCCGTTGGTGCCGGTGACCAGCACAACGCGCCAAAAACGAGAAAGCTCCGCAATCATGTTTTTACGGAGCCGCAGGGCAAGCTTGCCGGGCAGGCTGGAACCCATATGAAAAATTTGTAACATACAGGAAACGAGTTTACATAACAACAGAGTGACAAAGAGCATAAAGATGATTACCTCTTGAAATATGACGTAGAAGCGGATGGCAATCCGTAATATGCATTGAATGTATTATACCGCATATTCGGGCGATTAACAATCGCTCTTACAAATTGGTAATACGCCCCATGGCCTCTTCTATATTTTCGCGTTCACCGAAAGCGGTCAGGCGGAAATAGCCTTCGCCGTTTTGGCCGAATCCCGCACCGGGAGTACCCACCACATTGGCCTTTTCCAGCAAAGTTTCAAAATATTCCCAGGAACCCATACCTCCGGGGCAGCGGAGCCAGATATACGGCGCGTTTTCACCGCCTGTAAACCGGATTCCAAGCTCTTTTAAGGTTGCGGAAATGATTTTCGCGTTTTCCAAGTAATACCCAATATTTTCCTTAATCTGCGAAAAGCCCTCCGGAGAAAATACCGCCGCCGCGCCGCGCTGGGTAATGTAAGAAACGCCGTTGAATTTGGTGGTTTGCCGCCGCCGCCACCACGCGTGAAGTGCTTGCCCGTTGAAAGACAATTCCTTCGGCACGACCGTATATCCGCAACGCACGCCGGTAAAGCCCGCCAGTTTTGAAAAGGAGCAAAATTCAATCGCGCAGGTTCGTGCCCCCTCAATCTCAAAAATGCTTCGCGGCAGTCCGGGCGTCTGCACAAAGGTCTCATAGGCGGCGTCAAAAAAGAGAACCGCGCCGCTTTTCTTCGCAAAATCCACCCATTTTTTTAATTGCTCCCGGCTGTAAACCGCGCCGGTGGGATTATTAGGCGAGCAAATATAAATGATGTCCGGGGTGAACCCGGGTTCACTGAGGTTTTCAGCGTTTTCCAAGTCATCGGGCAAAGGCAAAAAGCCGTTCTGAGCCG
Organism: Oscillospiraceae bacterium; assembly: GCA_031273775.1. GTDB lineage: Bacteria > Bacillota > Clostridia > Oscillospirales > Acutalibacteraceae > JAISRF01. The sequence continues at coordinate 1,910 of JAISRF010000103.1, read as the reverse complement.
TACCGTTCATAAAGGTGATTTTTCGCCCCGCCATGATGTTTGTATCCACATAAACGGGGTATACAGGGTCGGGAATCAGCACGCGCGCGTCAGGTGAAAACAGATCCAAAATATTAGAAATATCGCTTTTGGAGCCGTCCCCGACAATTATTTCTTCAGGGTCAACTGCTACGCCGTACCCGGCGTAATAACCGGCGATTGCTTCCCGCAGAAAGGGGTAACCCACGCCGCCGTCGTCGTAGCCGCTGAAGGATTCTTTTTGACCCATTTCGTCCACGGCCACGTGCATAGCGGTGACCACAGCGGGGACAAGCGGACGGGTTACGTCGCCAATTCCCAGTCGGATGATGTTGGCGTCAGGATTGGCGGTTTTGTACGCATTGACCTTTTGGGTAATTGTTTTGAAAAGGTAGCTGTCTTTGAGGTTGGCGTAATTGTTGTTGATTTGCATTATAGGCGCTCCCGTCTGATTCTGCGTTAAACCTGTTACCTGTCACTTGAATGCTCCAGCGCCGCTTTCACAAATCCTTTGAAAATCGGGTGGGGCTTGTTGGGGCGGCTCTTGAATTCGGGGTGGAACTGTACGCCCACAAAGAACGGGTGGGAGGGAAGTTCCACCGTTTCCACCAGCAAACCGTCCGGCGAGGTACCGCAGATGTTCAGTCCCCGCCCACTCAGCGTTTCGCGGTAGCTGTTGTTGAATTCGTACCGGTGGCGGTGCCGTTCGCTGATGTTTTCATCTTCATACAGCCGTCGAAGCAGTGTGCCTGATTTTAAAACGCAGGGGTACGCCCCCAAGCGCATGGTGCCTCCAAGTGCTTCTATCCGTTGCTGTTCTTCCATTAAATCTATGACCGGGTGCGCCGGATTTTTGTCAAACTCGCGGGAATGCGCTCCAGCCAGCCCACACGCGTTCCGCGCGAATTCAATCACGGCAATCTGCATTCCAAGACATATGCCGAAATAGGGAACATTGTTCTCCCGCGCCCAGCGGCAGGCGGTAATTTTCCCCTCGATTCCGCGGTCGCCAAATCCGCCGGGAATCAAAACGCCGTCAGACCCGCGCAGGATTGAGGCAACGGAAACTTCCGTGACGGTTTCACTGTCCACCCAGTTGATTTTTACCCGCGCGCCATATTCAAATCCGGCGTGATTTAACGCTTCTATAATGGAAAGATACGCGTCGTGCAAGCTGACGTACTTACCAACGATCGCCACGGTGACCTCCCGTTCCCGCGCCTTAATCTTCGCGGAAAGCGCTTCCCATTCGGTTAAATCAGGCTCCGGCGTTTCCAAATGCAAGCCGCGGCAGACCACCTTGTCCAGCCCGTTTTTATAGAGCATAATCGGTGCATCGTAAAGGCAGGGTAGCGTGAGATTTTCAATCACACAATCTGACTTTACGTTGCAGAAAAGCGCCAGTTTCTTGAAAATATCGGCGCCGAGCTCCTCGTCCGCGCGGGCAATGATGATGTCCGGTGAAATCCCCAGCGCTTGTAATTCCTTGACGGAATGCTGGGCGGGTTTGGATTTATGTTCGCCTGAACATTTTAAGTATGGGATCAAGGTAACGTGGATAAACAGGCAATTTTCGCGGCCAACTTCACAGGAAACCTGCCGGATTGCTTCCAGAAAGGGCTGGCTTTCAATGTCGCCCACCGTGCCGCCGATTTCCGTGATTAGGATGTCCGCGCCTGAGGTTTTAGCGCCCGCATATATAAAGTCCTTGATTTCGTCCGTAATGTGGGGAATCACCTGCACAGTCTGCCCCAAATAACCGCCGTCACGCTCGCGGGAAAGCACATTAAAATACACCTTTCCGGAGGTGAGATTGGAAAATTTTGTTAGGTTTTCATCAATAAACCGCTCATAATGTCCCAGATCAAGGTCGGTTTCCGCGCCATCATCGG